>NZ_JACLYY010000019.1:0-51602 GCF_016900595.1 Faecalicatena fissicatena | reverse complement strand
GGCCTGATTTCCGTTCTGAATATTTCTCTTAGAAATTTTCAGGGTCGTTGTCTATTGTTCAGTTATCAAGGTTCTTTGTTTTGTTGTCTTTCGCATCTCAGCGACAACTTCTATATCATATCATGTCGCTTCGTGTTTGTCAACAACTTTTTTCAACTTTTTTCTTCTTCCTTTTCGGAAGTCTTCTGCGGATACCAGCGAACCTGCGCTCCCGCGCCGTTATCACACTGTCCTTATCCGGCAAAAAATCCACCCTCTTGCGTGGTGGATTTTTATAATATCATCATAATCCTGTGGTGTCAATGCTTTTTTTCATTTTTTACTCATTTTTTTACTTTTTATTTGAATGACACTGCCATCTTCAATACCGGATTGTATTCATAGATTACCCGCAGAATATCATTTCCCTGGATCGTGTCGTAAGCCTCCCTTCCAAAAGAGGTGGTATACAGCATGGTAATGATCATAAAAAGGATCCACACAATGATGAGCCCCCCGGCCGCGCCGAGAAGCGCCCCGCCGAGCCGGTTGAAAAATCCCAGCACAGGAAGGTTTGCCACGATATCCAGGGCGAAGATGATAGCCCGCATCACAACTGTGATGATCACAAACGTCAGAATAAAGGAAAGGATGTTGATGATCAGTCTGGCGGCATAGGCTGAGATATACTGGATAAAATTGTCCACTCCCAGCTCATCATACATCTCACTGTTATTGTTATTGAGGAGAAGCGCCTTGAATACACCCGGGATATCAGCTCCCTCGATGGCCGCGATCTGCGCATCCCTGGGAATTTCCACGTCCTCCAGTATGCTCTGGGCTTCCTCGCCGCCTCCCTGCAGTCCGTCCAGAAGGCTGCTGGATATACCATACTGAGCCAGTTCATCACTGGTGACATTTCCATTTACAATATCCTCCACCGTGATGCCCACTGCGTTCAGCTGAGCCTCGGTGATGCCGGCTGACTCCAGAACCCGCCTCACATTTTCCACGGTAAGGCCTGTCCCTCCCTCCTCTGTGTCTCCCTGAAGGACAGAGGACGCCATTCCCATGATAGACTGCTCCGCCTGACTTTCGATCATTTCATCCAGAGGCGTCGCCGCCATAATCCCCTGACTCACGTAAGGGGTCAGGAAAAACACAAGAATAAATGTCACAATAGTGGCCGCCAGCGAGACCGCGATCTTGACCGCTCCCCTGTACAGACCGACAACTATGCATATAAGGAAGATTACTCCTGTAGCTATGATTATCCAATTCATATTTTCTCCTTACTTGACAAACCGGACAACCTCCATCCCGTTTGTATTCATCACTATGTATTTATTGACTCCAAAGGCAGGGAACATTTCCAGGATCGTCTCATCCATCTCTCCCTCAAACTTATGAACGCCCGCTCTGGTAAACACGCTGCACTGCGTCCCACCGTACATGATCACCTGCATACCGCATATTTTGATATTGGAGTAGTCCCCGGTAAATTTCTCCGACATGACCATACTGCCGCTCTTGTTGTAAAGGCGCAGCTCATAACCTGCCTCCCCCTCGTTTTTCAACACCAGACCGATGTAGGAAGAGCTGTGGCAGACGCTTTTGACCTCCTTGTCCAGCTCGATGGTCTGCTGCAGGGCGGGTGTATCCTGCCCCCGGTAGATCAGCACTCTGTCATTCCCCACGGCCACGGAAGTATTTTCATCCATAAAAAAGACTGTGGGCGCTATCATGTCCTCATAGGTGTCTGTCACCACCTCGTAATTTTCCGCCTGAGCTCCCGCCTCTCCAAAATTGTAATAGTAGATATTGGAGACGGTCCTGCCGCCACGCACGGTCATGTAGGACACCATCAGAAGCTCTCCGTTCTCGGAGAGACCGATATCCAGGGGATAGCCGTTCCCGGTCATCGCAGAGTCCAGCTCAGCCAGTATATTCCCCGCCGCGTCGTAGCAGACAATCCGCGGCTCGCTGTCCCCGTTTAATATGGCAGCCACAATTCCCTGGGAGGACACGACCGCTTTCTCTATCGGAAGCGTGGTCTCTATCTCTCCTTTCAGTCCCTCCTCATCCACCACGATCATGTCGTTTCCGCCTTTATCTGCCACTACCGCCGAGTCGCCGAATTCATAGACAGTAGGCGTCTGCATCTGATAGGACTGGTTCCACACCTCCTCACCCTTCCGGTCCAGCAGGACAATGCCGTCCCGGCTGTACTTGAGCACCCCGCTGCCGAACTGCCGGTAGCTGCTGTTTCCCGCGTCTTCTGCCCCATATATATCAATCGTACGCACGGAGGTGTATGTCTGGAGATTTATGAACAAAAACACACCCACCAGAACAAGGATCACAGCCGCGGCCGTAATAATCATCCTGCGGCGGGTCCTCCTCCTGTAGTCCCTCACCTGTGCATCCAGCTCCTGCATGGTGGGATCCGGAACCGGCTCTCCCGGCTGCTGCCCGGGCTGCCTTTTTCCCTCCCGCACAATGTGAAATCTTTCTCTTATCTTTTGCCTCATACATCAACCTCGTTTTCTTCTATGGTTTGCTGTCCATGTGCTCCTATTATACCATGGATGCGCCAGTTCTCAAGTGGCAATCCCGCAAAACGTCCCGCGCCCACAGGTCAGGGGAGCAGCAGCTTCTGTCCGATGAAGATCAGGTTGCCGTCTGTCAGCCCGTTCATCTTGCAGATGGCCTCCGCCTCATCTGTGGTTCCGTAGAGCTTCAGGCTGATCTTGTCCAGAGTGTCTCCCCTCTGCACCGTATAGTACTCTTCTCCGCTCTCCCCCTCCTCTATAACCGGTGTGCTGTCCTCATCGCCGGAGCCGCCGGCTGCAGCGTCGTCGCCGGAGGCAGTCCCGCCGGAGCCGGAGACGTCAGATGCGCCTGCGGCGTCGGAGGCGGTGCCGGAGGTTCCGGAGGCTGACTGCTGATCCGCCTGTGGATCTACCGAGACGTCTCCCTCGGCCGGCTCACCGCCGCCTCCGCCCTGCACAGATTTGGACAGGGTCTCTATGGAGGACTGTACAGAATTCATTTTGTCATAGTTATTCATGGCTGAGATACCGATGGCCAGTACGACAACTACCAGCAGAACGCTTGTGAGGTACACGAGGTGAGAATTGCTCCTCTGCTCCTGCGCCTCCAGCTTTTCCTTTACTGCAGAACGAAAATTCTTTGCAGCTCGATCCTCAACCACTTCACTGGGAGAAACGCCGATCTGTTTGCGCGTATTGATCATATAATTCTGCATATCCGGATTTTTTTCATAAAATATGTAATATCCGCCCATCTGCATAAGATCATGGTATTTATATGCAAAATAGATCTCCTCATCCTCCTCGGGATGCTTCATGATGAAAATGCTGTTTTTTTTCAGTCCCAGCTTTTCGTGGATCTGAACCATGCTGCCGCTGAGCACAAGGGGCCTGCCGGGCGCTGCCAGGGCCCAGCCCACCACGTCCCGGCCAGGGAAATACTCGCCGCACTCTCGCAGCGCTTCCTCTCTGGCCGTATCGCTGATGCAGATCTCTCCGTTTTCCTCCGACACCTCTTCGATGCGGACGGCTCCGGTTATATATACACACTCCTGCCCTTCCACTACTGCGTTCTCCCCAAGCAGCAGCGCGCCCGTGGGCTCCTCCTTTGCCTGAGCCCTGAGCTGATCCAGGTAGGTGTCCACATAGTCCTCCACATAGATCTTGGGAGTATCCGAGACATTTCCTACCTGCCTTACATTTTTGGGAAATTTTCTTTCCATATACTCTCACCTCACTGGATATTTTTGCTTATCATAGCACAGGGTTTTTGCGCATTTTAGCAATCGGTGGGGCTTGTCTGTGGAAATTTACGTTATTTTTCTCCCGTCCTCGACACTTTCAGACCGTTTCTCTTTTCACCCGCGGCAGCACTGTGTCTATATATAGAAAAAGAGCCGGCGTCTCTGCCAGCTCTTCTCCGGTGTATATTTGTTTTCTATTTCAGGAATTCTTTTACCTTGGCGTAAATGCTGTCACTGTCCAGGCCGTATTTCTTGATGAGCTCCACAGCCGGGCCGGACTCGCCGAAGGTGTCGTTAATGCCGATCTTCATTACCTTTGCCGGTGCCTTCTCGGCAACCACATCGCAAACAGCGCTTCCGAGGCCGCCGATGATGGAGTGCTCCTCCACTGTCACGATCTTTCCTGTCTTGGCAGCCGCCTTGATGACAGCCTCCTCGTCCAGAGGCTTGATCGTGTGGATGTTAATGACCCCTGCGCTGATGCCGTCTGCCGCCAGCTTCTTGGCCGCTGCCAGGGACTCGGACACAGGAAGTCCTGTGGCGATGATGGTCACGTCTGTTCCCTCTCGCAGTGTCACTGCTTTTCCAAGCTCGAATTTATAATCCGGATTGTCGTTGATCACCGGAACAGCCAGTCTGCCAAAGCGCAGGTATACAGGTCCCTGATGCTCGTAGGCAGCCTCCACTGCGGCCCTTGCCTCCACATCATCGGAGGGGTTGATGACAACCATGCCCGGGATCGTTCTCATGAGAGCGATGTCCTCGTTGCACTGATGAGTCGCACCGTCCTCACCTACGGAGATACCCGCATGGGTAGCACCGATCTTCACGTTCAGCTTCGGGTAGCCGATGGAGTTGCGGACCTGCTCAAAGGCACGTCCTGCGGCGAACATGGCAAAGGAGCTGGCAAAGGGAACCTTGCCTGTGGTGGCGATACCTGCCGCCACGCCCATCATGTTGGCCTCGGCGATACCGCAGTCGATGTGGCGCTCCGGGAAGGCCTTCTTGAAGGTGCCAGTCTTTGTGGCGTTTGCAAGGTCAGCGTCCAGAACGACTACATCCTCGTGTTTCTTTCCTAATTCTACCAAAGCATTACCGTAGCTTTCTCTTGTTGCGATCTTCTTTACATCTGACATAATGCTTCACCTGCCTTTTCTAATTCTTCCATAGCTGTCTTGTACTGCTCGTCGTTGGGAGCGGTTCCGTGCCAGGACGCCTGGTTCTCCATGAAGGATACGCCTTTGCCCTTAACAGTCTTTGCAATGATGGCTGTGGGCTGTCCCTTCACCGTCCTGGCCTCCTTGAAGGCAGCGTCGATGGCGTCGAAGTCATGTCCGTCTATGTTGATCACATGGAAGTTGAACGCCTCAAACTTCTTGTCGATCGGGTAGGGTGAGTTCACATCCGTGATAGCCCCGTCGATCTGGAGATTGTTATTGTCCACGATCACCACAAGGTTGTCCAGCTTTCTGTGAGCGGCCAGCATAGAGGCCTCCCACACCTGGCCCTCCTGGATCTCGCCGTCGCCCAGCAGTGTGTACACCCGGTAGTCATCTCCGGACAGCTTTGCGGAGATGGCCATTCCGACTGCCGCGGAGATGCCCTGTCCGAGTGAGCCGGAGGACATATCCACGCCCGGGATGTGCTTCATATCCGGATGCCCCTGCAGGTAGGAGCCTGTGTGGCGCAGCGTCTTTAAATCCTCCACAGGGAAAAATCCTCTGAGAGCGAGAGCTGAATAGTATCCGGGAGCCGTGTGTCCCTTGGAGAGGACGAACCGGTCTCTGTCGGCTTTTTTGGGATCCTTTGGATCGATGTTCAGCTCCTCAAAGTAAAGATAGGTAAAAATGTCTGCTGCTGACAGAGATCCGCCCGGATGACCGGACTTTGCGCTGTGGGTGGCTGTGATGACACCCTTGCGGACCTCATTTGCAGTCTTCATAAGTTCTAATTTGTTCATGAAAATTGCCTCCTGGTGTTTATGGTTTTTTTCGTTTTTCCTTACGCTTCTGTTGTTTGCTCTCCGATGCCTACTCTCCGAAAACTGCCTTGTAATCTTCCTGGAATTTGATGATGCCGGCGTCTGTCAGAGGATGCTTTGTCATCTTCTCGATTACTGCGTAGGGAACTGTGGCAATGTCTGCTCCTGCCAGAGCGCAGTCTGTCACATGCATCGGATGACGGATGCTGGCCGCGATGATCTGTGTGTCGATGTCGCCGGCAACCGCAAAGATTTCAGCGATCTCACGGATCAGGTCCACGCCTCTCACAGAGATGTCATCGAGACGGCCCAGGAACGGAGATACATATGTAGCGCCGGCTCTGGCTGCCAGAAGCGCCTGGTTGGCTGTGAAGATCAGTGTCACATTTGTCTTGATGCCCTCGGATGTGAGCTGCTTGCAGGCCTTGAGTCCCTCTACAGTCATGGGGATCTTGACAACCATGTTGGGATGGATCTTGGCGATCTCGCGCCCCTCTTTGATCATACCCTCAGCATCTGTGGTCGTAGCCTTCACCTCGCCGCTGATAGGCCCGTCCACGATAGACGCGATCTCCGCGATTACTTCCTCAAACACACGACCCTCTTTCGCGATCAGTGAGGGGTTTGTCGTAACTCCGCAGATAACGCCCATGTCGTTTGCCTTCTTAATGTCTTCCACCTTGGCTGTGTCGATAAAAAACTTCATTTTTCTTCCTCCTTGATATGTTGAACGTCTGGCCTAAGCCTATTTGTCTAAATTATATCTCATTTAAAAGGGGATGGTCAATAGTAGTTCCGTCTTATTAATAATTCATCTAGTTAATAATATCTAATTATTAATTCCGTTTTTCTATATTTCATGTTAAATCCCTGTTAACATGAACAGAAACAGCCTTTTTTCAGTTTTTTCTCCGCAGCTAAAAGGGCGAGAAATCATTTTATTATTAATAATTTTCTCAAATGCATTAATTTTTCTTTTTTCTGCTCTTTGTCCCGCTCTTCGGATAGGATGTGGTGCCCCGGACGATCAGCCTGGGCTCATACTCCACATGGTAGGTGCTGATAGGCTCCACATCGGTATATTTTTCCCTCCTGGAGTCGATCTTCTTCATGATAATATCGCAGGCGTCACGGCCTTTGAAGATCACGAAGTGTTCAATGGTGGTGAGGGACATTTTGTGCATACTGGCAAACAGAGTGTTGTCACAGCCCATGACGGACACGTCCCCGGGCACCTTCAGCTTCGCCTCCTGGAGAGCATCCAGGATGCCGAAGGCGATCATATCATTGAGTCCCACAATGGCTGTCACATCCTGCTGCTCCGCCAGGAGCTCCTTTGTCAGGTCGTAGCCAATCTTGTACTCCGAGTCGATGTGGGCGATGTCCAGATCGATCTCCTCGTCCGCCGCCTTGATGATGACCTGATCCCTGAGCCCGGCCTTCTCGAACTCCTTCAGGAATCCCTCCACCCGCTTGGACCTCTGCTTCTGCCGCACGGTCAACGGAGGAGCTATATAGGCAACTTTTCTGTGTCCCAGCTCCAGCAGATGCCGGGCCATGATCCTGCCCAGCTTGGAATTGTCCAGCTCTACCGCGTCCACGTTCAGGTGCTCGTTCTGGTTGTTGACAATGACCACCGGAATCTCCTCCGCCAGCTTCTCTACCGTATCCATGAAGCAGTGACTTGGATTGCAGGTGTAGATGATCCCCACCGGATGGAGCTCGTTCATCATCTTCAGATATCGCTCCTCCATCCGCAGGTCCCTCTGGGTGTTGCACACAAAGAGTCCGTAGCCCTGCTCCTTTGCCCGCAGCTCAATGCCCTGCAGGAGCATGACATAGTAGGGGTTTGTGAGATTAGAGCAAAAGACCACCAGGAGTTTCTCCCGGCGGCTCTCTTTGCGCACCTTTCGCTTTGGCAGGACATAGCCCAGTTCCTTGGCCGCCTCCTCCACCTTCCTCACGGTCTCCTTGGAAAAGGACACATTGTATTTCCGGTTCAGCACCATAGAGACAGTCGCCTGGGATACGCCCGCCGCCCGGGCAATGTCTGTAGAAGTCACTTTTTTCTTTCCCGCCATCGTCTATATCTCCGTTCTTCCTTCCAAAGCCCGCAGAAGAGTCACCTCATCGATATATTCCAGGTCGCCTCCCACAGGCACGCCGCTCGCGATGCGGCTCACCTTGATCCCCGCGGGCTTGATCAGCTTGCTGATGTACATAGCGGTTGTCTCCCCCTCCAGGCTGGAGTTGGTGGCTATGATCACCTCATCCACGTCTCCCCTCAGGCGCTCCATCAGCTCCTTGAGGCGGATATCTCCGGGTCCGATCCCCAGCATAGGGGAGATGGCCCCGTGGAGCACATGATAGACTCCGTTATACTTTCCTGTCTTCTCGTAGGCAGCCAGGTCCCTGGGCGTCTCCACCACCATGATGGTCCTGTGATCCCTGTCCGGATTGGCGCAGATGGGGCAAACCTCCTGGTCTGTCAGCGTGCAGCACTGAGCACAGTAGCGGACATTGTCCCTGGCCTCCACAATGGACTGGGCCAGCTCATGAACCTGCTCCTTTGGCATGCTGATGAGATGGAAGGCCAGCCTCTGGGCCGACTTTGGTCCGATCCCCGGCAGCCGGGAAAACTGTTCGATGAGACGGCTTATCTGACTGCTGTAGTAATCCATTCTGTTTCACCGCCGCTTCTGTCCTAGAACAGGCCCGGCATCCCGCCGCCCATTCCTCCTGTAAATTTGGACATGCCGGCCGCTGATTCCTGGTCCACCTTCTCAAGGGCCTCGTTCACCGCCGCCACGATCATATCCTCCAGCATCTCCACATCATCCGGGTCCACTGCCTCTTCGTCCAGTTTTACCTTCAGCACCTTCTTGGCGCCGGACACGGTGACCTCCACCGCTCCTCCTCCGGCTGTGGCGGAGAACTCCTTCGTCTCCATCTCCTTTGCCTGCTCTTCCATCTGGCGCTGCATCTTCTGCGCCTGCTTCATGAGATTCGCCATATTTCCGGGCATTCCCCCCGGAAATCCTCCACGTCTTGCCATGATCTTTCTCCTCCATCTTCTATACTCAATCTTCTATCGTGATATCCATGTGGATCAGCTTCTCGATATCCACAAAGCTGTCCTCGAAGCGTCTGCCCTCCTCCACCTGGCGGACATCCACCTCCATCTGCTTGCCGGTCTTCTCTGCGATAAGCCGCTCGATTTCCTCCCTGTGCTCCGGCTTTGCCACAAAGGCCGCGCTCACCTCGTCCTCCAGGACAATGAGGAGATGGTCATTCTCCCCCGCACTCAGGCGCGCTTTTTTCAGATAGCCCCGCAGCATGGGCGATGCCTCCTGGGCTATTCCCCGGAAATCCGCCGCCACTGCCTTCACATCCTCGCTGAGCGCCTTTGGAAGCTTCGGCGCGGGCGCAGGCCCGGCCTCCTCCTCTCTCACCACCCGGACCGTCTGTCCGGCCGGAACGGACACCCCCGTCTCCTCCAGCCTTCGCACCTCATCCTCCAGCGCCCGTATCCGGGAGAGAAGGGTGTCCTGGCTGGTCTCCATCTGGGGACGGCACAGCTTGATGAACGTCACCTCCAGGAGCACTCTCTTCTGAGCTGCGTATTTCAGCTTTCCTGTGAGTTCCGAAAAGATACGGATATAGCGTATCAGCTCATCCGTCTCTATCATCCCGGACTCCTCTTTGATCCTGGCCAGGTTCTCCGTGGACACATCCAGCACATCCTCCATCTCCTCCGAACTTTTCACCAGGAGAAGGTTCCGCAGATACCAGGTAAAGTCCGCCGCCATCTGGGACAGCTCCCGCCCCTGCATGACCAGCTCATCCACGGTCTCGATGACTTTTTTCACATCCCGCTCCAACAGCTCACGCAGCAGACGGCTGAACACGTCCGCATCCACCGCGCCCAGCACTTCCAGGACATTGTCGTAGGTGAGACGCTGACCGATATAAAAGGCTGTGCACTGGTCAAGAAGGCTCAGGGCATCTCTCATGGAGCCGTCAGCCATCCTGGCGATATAGCGCACCGCCTTGTCCTCTACATCCAGGTCCTCTTTTCCGATCAGCTCACGAAGCCTTTCGGAAATAGTCTCTATGGAAATCCTCTTGAAGTCATACCGCTGGCACCTGCTCAGGATGGTCACCGGTATCTTGTGGGCCTCTGTCGTTGCCAGGATAAAAATGACGTACTCCGGCGGCTCCTCCAGCGTTTTCAGGAGTGCGTTGAAGGCTCCTATAGACAGCATGTGCACCTCATCGATGATGTAGACCTTATACCTCCCTTCCGTGGGGCGGTAGGCCACCTCCTCCCGGATTTCCCGGATGTTGTCCACACCGTTGTTGGAAGCCGCGTCGATCTCTATCACGTTCATGGAAGTGCCGGCCGCTATGGACCGGCACATGGCGCACTCGCCGCAGGGGCTTCCCTCCACCGGGTGCTGGCAGTTGACCGCCTTTGCGAAAATCTTCGCCACTGTTGTCTTTCCGGTCCCCCTTGTCCCACAGAAGAGATAGGCATGTCCGATCCTGTCTGTCTGTATCTGGTTCTTTAATGTAGTTACGATCGCATCCTGCCCTTTGACATCCTCAAACTCACCGGGACGGAATTTCCGGTATAATGCCGTGTAGCTCATCTGCCGCACTCCTTCTTATCCTTATTCTTTCTGTCTGTCATGCGCATCCTTTTATTTGTCGCCAAAGCTGATGCCCGTCATCCTGGCCTCCTGGATGATGCCGGCCTCCGGGTCCACACATTTCAGCTTTCCTGCCACTTCCGCAAGGGGCACTTTCGTGATCTCGCCGCTCTTTATCCCCATCATATAGCCGAAATCTCCCTCCAGGATATGCTCCGCGGCAGCAGCTCCCAATCTGGTGGCCAGCACTCTGTCGTAGGGGCAGGGCGAACCGCCTCTCTGGGTGTGGCCCGGCACGGTGATCCTGACCTCCTGGTCCATCTTCTTCTGGATGCGCTCCGCGATCTCATAGGCCACAGAGGGATAATTCTCCTTCGCCTTCTTGGCCTTCAGCTCCTTTTTGGAGAGCTTTGCGTCATCCTTGGAGATAGCGCCTTCAGCCACAGCGATGATGGTAAAATGTTTGCCCTCGGCCGCCCTCTTCTTGATGGCCTCCACCACGACCTTGATATCGTAGGGGATCTCCGGGAGAAGGATGATATCCGCCCCGCCGGCGATACCTGCGTGGAGAGTCACCCAGCCCACCTTGTGGCCCATGACCTCCACGATAAACACGCGGCTGTGAGACGTGGCCGTGGTGTGGATCCTGTCGATGGTATCTGTGGCTATATCCACGGCACTCTGGAAGCCGAAGGTCATGTCGGTTCCCCAGAGGTCATTGTCAATGGTCTTGGGAAGAGTGATGATGTTCAGCCCCTCCTCCCTGAGCAGATTGGCCGTCTTGTGGGTCCCGTTCCCTCCCAGGATCACAAGGCAGTCCAGATTCAGCTTGTGGTAAGTGTGCTTCATGGCCTCCACCTTGTCAAGCCCGTTCTCATCCGGCACACGCATCAGCTTAAAGGGCTGCCTGGAGGTTCCAAGGATAGTCCCTCCCCTTGTCAGGATCCCGGAAAAATCTCTGGAAGTCAGCATCTGAAAGTTCGAGTATATCAGTCCTTTATAGCCATCTTTAAATCCGTAGATCTCAACGTCATCCCTCTTTGAGCAAACTCCTTTTACAACCCCGCGCATGGCAGCGTTCAGCGCCTGGCAGTCTCCTCCGCTGGTAAGCATCCCAATCCGTAACATAATCCGGTCGCTCCTTTCCTTCTTTGATATTTCCAGTTAAGTATACCCTATTTTTAAAAACAGCACAAGAAAAACCGGGCGCAGTCCTCCCTCCTCCCTTTACGTTCCGAAAAAAAACGAGTATACTGTTAGCGGAACGCCCTGCGTTTCCGGAAATCAAACAGAAAGCTGGTAACGAACCTATGGATAAACTGGACATCAAACTCTGGTCTCTGGCCGCCAAAGGCGAGATTGTCCCGGACAGGTCCCTTCTCAAAACCCCGGAGCAGATAAGGGAGATCAGAAGGAGCGCCGACCTGAACACGGCGGTTCTGGACCATGTGGCCGCCCACATAAAGGCGGGCATGAGCACCGCCGAGATAGACAGGCTGGTGTACGACTACACCGTCTCTCACGGAGGCATCCCCGCCCCGCTCAATTACGAAGGGTTTCCGAAAAGCGTGTGCACTTCCATCAACAATGTGATCTGCCACGGCATACCGGATGGGAACGAGATCCTCAGAGAGGGAGACATCATCAACGTGGATGTCTCTACTATATTAAATGGATATTTCTCCGACGCCTCCCGCATGTTCACCATCGGGGAGGTAAGCCCCCGGGCCGAGAAGCTGGTGCGGGTCACAAAGGAGTGCGTGGAACTTGGCCTCTCCGCCGCAAAGCCCTGGGGTCACTTAGGCGATATCGCCTGGGCCATCAATTCCCACGCACAGGCCAACGGCTACTCTGTGGTGGAGGACATCGGCGGCCACGGCATCGGCCTGGAGTTCCACGAGGAACCCTTCGTCAGCTACGTCACGCCCAAGGGAAGCGAGATGGTCCTGGTGCCCGGCATGATGTTCACCATCGAGCCCATGATCAACGAGGGGAGTCCGGACTTTTTCATCGACGAGGAGAACGGCTGGACTGTCTACACCATCGATGACGGCCTGTCCGCCCAGGTAGAGTACATGGTGCTTGTCACCGAGACCGGCGTGGAGGTCCTGACAAAATAAAAAAAGCAAAACAAAAAGGACTGTGCAGGTGCATAGTCCTTTTTTGCTGAGCTGTATGTCTTTCCGCCGCATGTATAATAACCACGCCGTGGCCATTATATCATAGTTACCAGTTTGAACAGGAAGTTTGCCGCCACACCGGCGCACAGGCCGCCGATGGTATGGCTGATGATCGCCTTTCCCGTCATGTGCGGGCACTTCAGGGCTGACATCATTCCCACATGTGTGCTCAGGTAGCCGCTCCAGCACATACACATAGCTGTAAACACCGCGATGTCATTTGCATGGACAGACCCTGCGGACACCATGTCCGGCACAAGGCCGATGGCTGCTCCCGCCGCTCCCAGGGCCGTAACCGGCACTGCCACGGCAGAGGCGGAGGAGAACCCGAACAGCGGAGTCAGGATGAAGTCGATCTTCTCTCCCAGCCAGGGAAGGAGTGCCACTCCCTCGTAGGCCGCTCCTGTATATGTACCATCGGCAGAAGGGCCGTTGGTAAGCATCATCACGATCGTGCAGATGACCAGGACGCCGGGGATGATGGCCATACCCACATCCACACCGTTCTTTCCGCCGTCCAGCAGGGACTCCAGGAGTCTTCCTCCCACACTGCCACCTCGTACCTGACGCTTGTTGAGGAGGTCGTCAATGGACTCTCCCTCCGCCTCCGGCATGCAGTACTCTGTCACACCGAATTCCTTTTTTGTAAAGAGCATCATGATCCGCACGCTGATGATACTTCCGATGATAGCGCCCACATTTCCGATGAGGGCCGCCATTCCCACATTCTCTCCCGGAAGGCTGATGCCCAGCATGAAGGTGGTAACGATGAGTCCCATTCCAAACGCCGTCCCCAGGTTAGTCAGCGCCGGAAGCTGATACTTTTTGAAATACTTCCGGAAATTGGTGTCCTCCGCCAGGCCCAGGATCGCCGGGTTATCTGACAGATACGTGGTCATGATCCCCAGAGAAGCCGCGCCGGGCAGGTCGTACAGCGGCTTCATCAGCGGTGTGATCGCCTTGTTTACAAGCGCGATGACACCAAACTCCGAGAGGGCTCCCGAAACCGCGCCGGCGATGACCGCAATGGCCATGATATTGAACACCGTGTCGATCAGAAGCTGATAGGCTGTGTTCATAAGTGTCTGCATCATGTTGGCTCCGCCCATCACGGCCGCCAGTCCTCCGAAAATGGCAATAAAGACCGCCAGGAAGACAAACGCTTCCAGACTTACTGCTTTTTTAAATTGTTTCTGCATACTTTTCCCCATTTCTTTGTCTCTTTGTTAATTCAAAGACAATCAGCTCTTTCCCAATACCATACATTAAATTCACTCCAACTGCAACTTTTTTTCTACTCTCAGTTGATTTTTTTTAATTTTCCACAGATAAAAAAACTTATACCTCTGTTTTCACATCATTTTTTACAAATTTTCTTAATTTTTTTGCAAATTATTATGGAAAGCGCCGCCCAAGAATTATATAATATTGTATATCACAGTAAAGGAGGAGGGCGCATATTATGAAACAGAACAATATGTTAGCCATGATTTTAGCCGGCGGCCGTGGTTCAAGGCTGCACGAGCTGACCAATAAGGTTGCCAAGCCTGCCGTTTCATATGGCGGTAAATACAAGATCATCGATTTCCCCATCAGCAATTGTGCCAACAGCGGCATTGATGTAGTCGGAGTCCTCACACAGTATGAGTCCATTCAGCTGAACAGCTATGTGGCAGCGGGACGCCGCTGGGGACTGGACGCGCGGGACAGCGGTGTGTACGTACTCCCGCCCCGTGAGAAAGCGGACGTGGATCTGAACGTCTACAGGGGAACCGCAGACGCCATCTCACAGAATATTGATTTTATAGACTCCTACTCCCCGGAGTACCTTCTCATCCTCTCCGGCGACCACATCTACAAGATGAACTACGCAAAGATGCTGGCCTACCACAAGGAGCATGACGCAGATGCCACCATCGCCGTCATCGAGGTTCCCATGAGAGAGGCGAGCCGCTTCGGCATCATGAACACGGACGAGGAGGGCCGCATCGTGGAATTCCAGGAGAAGCCGGCCGAGCCCAAGAGCAATCTGGCTTCCATGGGCATCTACATCTTCAACTGGAAGCTGCTCCGCAAGATGCTGACGGCCGACATGAAAGATCCGGACTCCAGCCATGACTTCGGCAAGGACATCATACCCGCCATGCTGAACGACGGCAAAAAGCTGGTGGCCTACAAGTTCAAGGGCTACTGGAAGGATGTGGGGACCATCGACTCCCTGTGGGAGGCAAACATGGACCTGCTGGACAAGAACAATGAGCTGGACCTGAATGACTCCACCTGGAAGATATACACGGAGGACGCAGTGGCGCTCCCACAGTACATAGGTCCTGATGCCGAGATCGACAGAGCCTTCATCACGCAGGGCTGTGTCATCGAGGGTTCCGTCAAGAACTCCGTTCTGTTTACCGGGGCAAGAGTGGGCGCAGGCGCGAAGATCATCGACAGCGTGCTCATGCCGGGCGCGGAGGTTGCGGAAGGTGCTGTTGTCCAGCGCGCTCTCGTAGCTGACAACGTAAAGATTGGAAAAGAGGCACAGGTCGGCAGCGCTGACAGTGAGCATATCGAGCTGGTCTCCAAACGCGTAAAGGGGGTTGAGTAATATGGCGAAAGCATTAGGTATTGTAAACTTTTCCGGAAACCACATCTGGGTAGAGGGGATGCAGGCTTACCGCCCTATCGGCGCCTTCTCCTTCCTGGGACGGTACCGCGTCATCGATTTCCCGATCTCAAATATGAGCAACAGCGGCATTGACCAGATCCAGGTATATATCCGCAGAAAACCCCGTTCTCTGGCAGAGCACCTGGGAACCGGGCGTCACTATAACATTAACTCCAAGCGCGGAAGACTCCACATCATGTTCTCGGAGACAGGTCTGGAGCACGATATCTACAACAACGATATCGCCGCCTTCCAGGAAAATATGGAGTGCATCCGCAATGTAAACTGCGATTATGTGGTCATTGCACCCAGCTACATGATCTACTCACAGGATTTCAGCGAGCTGCTCCAGACCCACATCGACTCCGAGGCGGACATCACTCTCCTCTATCACTCCACAGACGACGCAAAGGAGCACTTCCTGAACTGCAACACAGTCAATCTGAACAAGCAGAAGGGCGTCCTGTCTCTGGAGATGAACCGGGGCACCGCAAAGAACCGTCACATCTTCATGGACACATATGTGATGTCAAAGGAGCTCTTCATCGACCTGGTGAGCAAGGCTCACAAGACCTCCTCCATGTACAGCCTGGCGGATATCGTGAACGTGGCCTGCGAGGAGCTGGATGTGCGGGGCGTCTCCCACCGGGGATACTTTGCCTCCATCACCGACTTCAAGAGCTATTATGACGCGAACATCTCCCTCATTGACTTCAAGATGGCTCTCAGCCTCTTCGAGGATGAGTGGCCCATCTACACGAGGACCAATGACTCCTGTCCGACCCAGTATTTCGAGGGCTCCAATGTAAAGAACTCTATCGTGTCAAACGGATGCCTCATCGAGGGGACCATCGAGAACTCTGTCATTGGCCGCGGATGCGTCATCAAGAAGGGGGCTGTCGTGAAAAACTGCGTGATCCTTCCCCATGTCATCGTGGACACGGATGTCCACCTGGAGAACATTGTGGCGGACAAGCACGCAAAAATTACTCACGTGAAAGAGGTTGTGGCTGACCCCAATGAACCGGGATACATCAGAAGAAACGATATCATTTAAAAAGGCATAAAAAAGAAGCCCGTCATCTGTCGGGCTTCTTTTTTTCATATCCTGTATCCGCTCTACCCCAGCATCATCCTGTCGTTGTCCAGCTCTCCGCCGCTGACCTCCTCGAATTTCTTCAGCAGGTCAGACACATGGAGCTGCCGCTTCTCCTCGCCGGACACATCGTAGATGACGCGTCCCTCGTGCATCATGATGAGGCGGTTGCCATGGGCGATGGCGTCCTTCATGTTGTGGGTGACCATCATGGCTGTGAGCTGGTTCTCCTCGATAATCTTGTCGGAAATCTCCAGCACCTTCTTCGCCGTCTTCGGGTCCAGGGCCGCCGTGTGCTCGTCCAGGAGCAAAAGCTTGGGCTTCTTGATGGCCGCCATGAGAAGGGTCACGGCCTGCCTCTGCCCGCCGGACAAAAGCCCCACCTTGGTGGAGATGCGCTCCTCCAGCCCCAGTCCCAGAGCCGCCAGCTTTTTCTTGAACTCTTCTCTCTCTTTTCTGGAAATCCCCCATCTGAGTCCTCTTCTGTGTCCTCTCCTGGCAGCGATGGCCATGTTCTCCTCAATGGACATGGTGGAGGCGGTGCCGGTCATGGGATCCTGGAACACCCGCCCCAGATAGACGGCTCTCTTGTGCTCCGGCAGCCGGGTAATGTCCACTCCGTCTATGATGATATTCCCCTCGTCCACCAGCCAGCTTCCGGCTATGGCGTTCAGTGTCGTCGATTTCCCGGCTCCGTTCCCACCGATGATGGTGACAAAATCTCCCGGGTTCAGGTTCAGGTCCACTCCGTCGAGGGCTTTCTTTTCGTTGATCGTCCCCTTGTTGAATGTCTTGTGGATGTTTTTTATCTCAAGCATGTATCCCATTTCCTAGGCCCTCCTTCTCACTGCCCAGCGGCCTTTTAAGTAGGGCACAGCCAGGAACACCGCAACAACAAGTGCGGAGAACAGTTTCATATAGTCTGAAGGCATCTTCAGCCAGAGTACCAGCGCGTACGCCACGTAGTAGAGGATGGCTCCCACGAACACCGCAGCCAGCGTGTAGGCAAAGGCAATCTTTTTGCCCGCACAGAGCCTGCCAAATATCACTTCGCTGATGATCACGGCTGCCAGCCCGATGACGATGGCTCCACGCCCCATATTTACATCTGCCGCTCCCTGATACTGGGCCAGGATGCCTCCGCACAGGCCCACCAGGCCGTTGGATATGGTCAGAGCCAGCACCTTTGTATAGTTGGTGTTGATGCCCTGGGCCCGGGCCATCTGCGGATTGCAGCCCGTGGCCCTGATGGCAGCGCCCATCTCGGTCCCGAAAAACCAGTAGACGATGGCCACCAGGATCAGACATCCCAGGATCAGCTTCAGGAAGAAAAAGACTCTGTCATCTCCTGTCACATATCTGGAGGAGGCCACCAGCCCCTGCTGGGTCAGACTGATACCCTGGTTGGATTTCCCCATGATCCCCAGATTCACGGAATACAGGGATACCTGGGTCAGGATACTGGCCAGGATCCCCGGTATGCCAAGGCCCGTGTGGAGAAGGCCCGTGACCATCCCCGCCGCCATGCCTGCCAGCAGTGCAAACACGAGGGAGAGCGCCGGGCTCATCCCTCCCTGGATCAGCATGACCGCCGTCGCCGCTCCTGTAGCTAAAGACCCGTCCACTGTAAGGTCCGGGAAATCAAGGATGCGGTAGGTTATATAAACTCCCAGTGCCATAATGCCCCATATGATCCCCTGTGCCGCTGTTCCCGGCATTGCCCGCAGCAGCGCCAGGGGCTCCAGGGAAAGAAAATATTCTGCTATCATTTTTCTGCCTCTGCCTTTCTTCTCTTATTCTGCCGCAGATGCGGACTCAATGGGCTCGTATCCTTCCGGGACCGTGATGCCCAGCTCCTCGCATATCTCCGGATTGTACATCCTGGTCGGCTCCGGTGCTGTCTGCACTTCCATGGACGTGATGTCCTCGCCGTTTGCAAGGATGTCATAGGCCATCTCGCCTGTGGTGTACCCCAGCTCATAGTAGCTGATGCACAGAGTGGCTATCCCCGCCACGCTGCATGTGCCCTGCTCGCTGGCCACTACCGGGACTTTTGCCGGCCGGCAGATATTGTCGATGATGCCCGGGTTGGCTGCCATGGTGTTGTCTGTCGGGATGTAGATGGCGTCCACCTCCTGGACCGCGCTGGTCACAACAGACTGGATCTCATTGGAGTCCGCCGCCGTGTACTCCTTGTAGTCCACGCCGTCCTCCTCCAGCTCCTTCTCAAACATCTCCGCCTGGTACTTGGAGTTGGACTCCGCGGAGCAGTAGAGGATGCCAACGGTCTTTACATCCGGCAGGAGCTCCATCATCACGTCCTCCTGCTCAGAGATGGGGGCCAGGTCGCTGGTACCTGAAATATTTACCCCTGTGGTCCCTGTCCAGTCATCTATGCCAAGGGCGCTGCCGTAGTCTGTCACAGAGGTTCCAAGAATAGGAATGTCCGCTGTGGCCTGGGCCGCTGTCTGGAGAGGCAGGGTGGCATTGGCCAGGATCAGGTCCACGTCAGAAGAAACAAAATTATTCATGATGGTGGAGCACATGGTCTGCTCCCCCTGCGCGTTCTGCACATCAAACTCTACATTGTCCTCACCGAACAGTTCCTTACATGCATCCTGGAAGCCTGCCGTCGCGTCATCCAGAGATGGATGCTCCATCTGCTGACAGATGCCGATCACATATTTTCCCGGATCATCACCGCTCCCGCTTCCGTCTGACGATGACTCGCTCCCACAGGCCGCAAGACCGGCAGTCATTGTCATCACCATCAGGATTGCCGCTGCTTTTTTCAACTTCATCTCTTATTCCTCCCTGTTGCTTTTATACTTTAAAAATTTCTCACTTCACTGCGCGAAAGTCGTCTACGAAAGGTAGTATACAACGACAAAAAAAAGAAGTCAATCTATTTTTACAAAATAGACTGACCTCCTGCGAAATTTTTATTCCTTCTTATTTTTATTCTTTTTAGTCCTCCATGTAATCGTAGTACTCTTCCTCGCTTGCGAACAGCATGTACCTGCCCTCCACATATCCCATATAGCCTTTGTCTGTATTGTAACCCTTCATAAAAGAACAGCTCCCTTCTACAACCAAGTTTTCTTATCTTTAAACTCAGTGTAATCCGAAAGCTGTCCTATAAAAATGCCACCTCACACTCCGTACTGTTCCGTGAGCCGGCGTATCTCCCGGTGTACCTGCTCCACCACAGGCTCAGGTCCCAGGATCTTCACCTCGTCTCCCAGGGAGAAGACCCAGCTGATGAACTGGCCGCTCACTGCCACGTCCACATGTACCGTGAAATGCTCTTCATCCGCCGGTATCATCATGATATCCTTCCCGAACCGGTCAATGATCACTCCGGCCAGGTGGTTGTGCACCAGCAGCTTTACCTGCTCCTCCCGGCCGCCGAACATGCCGAAGCTCTTCTTCGTATAGGCCGCCATGTCCAGCCCCCTGAAGCGCTCCCGCCCCTCTCTCTCCTCGTCGGACATGCGGATGCGCAGCATCTTGTCCACCCGGTAGTGCTTGATCATGTCCGCTTCCGAGTCATATCCTACCAGGTAGTAGTTCTCATTGTCCCAGGCAAGTCCCCAGGGGCTTATCTTATAAACGGCGCCGCCGTGGCGCAGCTCCATCTCCTTTTTTGCATTCCACTGAAAATACTGGAAGAGGATCTTCCTGTTTCTGGCAATGGCGCTGTAGATAGCGTCCACCGTGTAGTAGATGCTCTCGTTCATGGTCTTGATGCGGCCGGACACGTAGACCTGACGCTGCAGCTCCCTGGCCTCGTACTCGCTGACCAGGCTCTCCAGCTTCCGGATGAGCTCGTTGGATTTCTTTGCCGTGATGAACCGGGAGGACTGGATGGCGTCCACCAGCAGCTTCAGCTCCGGCATCTCGAACTGCCGGCCCACCACGTGGTAGCGGTAGGATCTGCCCCAGGGTTCCCCCTCCACCTCGATCTCCAGATGCTCCAGGTCCTTCAGGTCCGTGTAGATGCTCTTCCGGTCCGCCGTCACCTCATAGGAGCGCAGCGCTTCCAGGATTTCGAGCATGGTCAGGTAGTGGTCGTCGTCCGTCTTCTCCAGCATGATCTTTGCGAGATAGTAAAGCTTCAGTTTCTGGTTCTGTCCTCTGGGCATATGAAAAAGGCTCCCTTCCTGTTTGTTTTTCAAGTATAACACGCAGGAAGAGGCGCCTTCAACTTATATATTATATAGTATTTCTTCCCATCAGTTCAGAGCGTCATCTCTCAGGCATCCGCTCAGGTCACTTCCAGCCAGCCTCCTCACCCCCAGCCAGTAAGCCAGGGCTACAGCAAGGACGATACATGCCCCGTAGACCGACACTGGCACAAGCGGCGCCTCCTCAAGAAAGACAGAAAACTCCAGGTGGCTGGCGCTGGTCATAAAGACAGTTACAGGCACTGTGATGCCTAGTCCCAGCAAAATGGGCCGCCCGGCAATGACCGCCGCTTCAATGCAGAAGATTTTTCTCATCTCCCCGCCGTCCATCCCCACAGCCAGATACCGGGCAAATTCTCTTTTTCTCTGCCGCAGAAAGCCGAATGTATTTGTGAAAATGCCTGCAAGACCGATAACTCCCAGAAGCACACAGAAAGCTCCGCCTATCATCTGCGCCCCCTGGAGCATCTGGTCATTGGTCAGCCTCTCCTGGATCCGGTTCTCGCTCTCCACCTCCAGGGAAGGGGTCAGCAGCTCTGTCACTTGTTTTTCTATCTCATCCAGAGCTTGCAGATCCGCCCCCTCCGGCCCCAGTATGCGTATAAAGGTATCTCTGTCTTTGTCCAGCGCCTGCCCGGGAAGCGTTTTCCACAAAGAGAGGGGCATAAACTGCACCAGGGCATAATCTTCATACTCCTCCCTGAGGAGCGGCGCTTCCTCTGTGTAGGAAAGGACCGGTATATCCAGCGTGGCTCCGTCCTCCCCGCCCATGGCAAGCGTTTCTTTTTCTTCATTTACAAAGGGAATATACGCCCGCTCCCGGAAACTGCTGCTGGTGCTGTCCCAGATCCGGTTCAGCACAACCGTTCCCCAGACGCCCGGCTCCGCTCCGATCTGCTGGCAGTATTCCAGAAAGCTTGCATCGTCCATGACCACCACCTGGGAGGGGATCTGCCCGGCACCTTCTGTCCCGGCAAGAACCTTGTATCCACCGGCCTCCACCAGCCTGTCACTGAACCAGTCCTCCCCCGGCAGCACCGTACCGTCCGCCTTCTGATAGGAAATGCTGCCTCGGACTCCCGGAATTTCCCTGACCTGCTCCGACAGGGAAAAATCTGCCAGATCCGTGTCTTTCACTGTCACCATCACATCCCAGGCGTCCTGGTACCTTTCAAAATAGGTGTATCTGGTACTGATCCCGGAGAGGGTAAAAAAGCACAGCATAGCCGTAAATCCGAGGAAAGACAGGGTAAGAGACAGATTGGAGATGCGCAGGGCTTTCTTCTGCATCTTCAGGGCATTCCCCGCCAGCTCTCCCTCGATCCCGAACAGACTTCCCAGGATCCTCTGGCGGCTTTTTTTCTTCAGTTGCAGCCCCGTCGGCTCACGCAGCGCCTGGAGGGGCGTCATCCTGGAAAGTTTCCGCGCCGGCGCCCAGGCAGAACAGAGTACCGTCAGCACGGCAGATATGGCTGTAACCAGCAATACAGCGGGGTGGTACTGGAAAACAGCCTCGTGCCTGCCCGGCACATCTGCCGCAAATCTGTTGACAGCCTCCAGAATACCGGCACAGCCCGCAGTTCCAAGCAGGATCCCTGCGAGTACAGGCAGCGCGCAGAGGGCGGCCGCCTCCTGCACAAGGCACAGCCGGATCTGTCCCGGTGTGGCTCCAATGCTGGAGAAGATGCCGAACTGGCGCACCCTGGCCTGCATGGAGATCTCAAAGGCCGTGCGGATCACCAGAACAAGAGACACACACAGGACCAGCAGCACCGCAGCAAAGAAAGGCAGAAGCAGAGGCGGCTCGCTGTCCCGGGGATCTGTGATAAAATACCTGGACAGAAGTGTCTCGTGCCAGGATACATCCGCCATATCAATCCCCAGCTTCCCGCAGATCAGAGCAGTCTCCTTGTATACGTCCCCCATATCCTCAAAGCGCAGCTCCACCACAGTCTTGTCTTCCGAAAGTCCTTCATTTATCTCAGCCCGGTCAACCCCGGAAAATCCCCGGATCAGCTCCAGATCCTCCCGGTCAAAGGATCCCTCGATGCGCACATGCCAGTCCCCCTCTTCCAGAAGGATCCTCTCCACATCATAGGCCCAGAAATTATAAAAGAGACTGCAGAGCAGGGACAGAAAAAAAGCGGCCAGCAGGGCCGCCGCCATGACAGAGACCCCGGCTGATCTGTTCTGCTTCAGATATCCTTTTGAATACTCCTTCCACATGGTTCTCACCTTACCTTTCTGTCACTGACGATCCGCCCGTCTTCCAGTGTGATGATGCGCTCCGCCTCAAGGGCCAGCTTTTCATCATGGGTAACAAGAAGAATAGTCTGGTGAAAGTTTCTGTGAAAGAGATGGAAAAGATCCATGATCTCCCTGGCATTTCTCCGGTCCAGATTTCCCGTAGGCTCGTCGGCAAGAAGGAGCAGCGGCCTGGCCATGAGAGCTCTCCCGATGGCCGCTCTCTGCTGCTGCCCGCCGGAGAGCTGCCAGGGCAGCGCTTTCAGCTTTTCCTCAAGCCCCAGCATCTCCACGATCTGACGGAAATACGCGGGATCCGGCTTTCTTTTGTCAAGAAGAAGGGGCATCTGTATATTTCTTTCTACTGTCATGGAAGGGATCAGATTATAGAACTGATAGATAAGCCCTGCTTTCCTTCTCCGGTACAGGGCTGTTTCCCTGGGAGAAAGCCTGCCAATGTCCGTTCCGCCCACAAGGACTTCTCCCTCCGTGGCTTTATCCACACTCCCCAGAATGTGAAGGAGCGTGGATTTGCCAGAGCCCGACGCGCCTGCCACTGCCAGGAACTCCCCGCTCTCCACGGTCAGATCAATGCCCCGCAGGGCTTCCACCTGAGCCTCTCCCTCTCCGTATACCTTTTTTACTCCGACACATTTTACAATCTCCATAGCCGCCTCCCTGTTTTTTCTGTCTGATGGTCCATCGCCATTTTTCTTTATCATACCAGAACAAAGTGACATTCCGGTGACAGCATTTTATGGAAAAAGTTATCTAACGATGGTACAGCCGGATCTCAAAGCAGGCTCCCCCGCCGGGCCTGTTGTATGCCTCCAGGGCTCCGTTCTGTGCTTCCAGGATCTCCTTTGCCAGGTAAAGACCGATGCCGATGCCATCCCTCCCGGCCTCTTCTCCCCTGTAAAACCGTTCAAACAGGTGGGGCAGATCTTTCCCGGAAAATCCTTTTCCCTCATCCCATATACGGATCCGGACATAGAGAGGATTGTCCTCCCAGTCACAGTGCACAGCGCCCCCTTCCGGGCTGTGTTCCAGGCAGTTCTTCATCAGATTCATAACCGCCTCCACAGTCCAGTCCGGATCCAGCCAGGCGCAGACCAACGGCCGCTCCGGCACATGGACAGCCACCTTTTTCCTCAGGCTCAGATCCTCCAGATTTTCCGCCGCCATTTCAAGGACAGTGAACACATCCACCTCTTTTTTCTGAAACTCCAGCGCCCCTGCATCCATGCGGGACATCAGAAGCAGCGCCTCCTCCAGACGGGTGAGACGGTCAAGCTGCCTCTCCACGGAGGCCAGATACTCCAGCGTGTTCTTCTCTTTCATCCTCTGTATGCACAGAGAGATAGCCGTTACCGGCGTCTTCATCTGATGAGCTATATTTGCCAGGTTCGCGGCAAACATATTTTTTGTCTCCCGGGCCCTGTCCCTTGTCTGCTGCAGGGCTGTCACTGTCTTGTACATCTCATCTCTCAGCCCGGAAAATGCATCTTCCCGGCGCCGCCCCAGCAGCCCCTGCTGCCCGGTACCGGCCTGCTCCAGATACCGGATCAGCTCTTCCACCTGCCGGGCCGTCCTCCTTCTCTCCAGAAAAAAGGCAGAAAGAAACAGCAGGCACGCAGCCAGGAAGCCCGTCCCTGCCGCTGCATACATCCTGCTGTATCCCGTGTCAAAATCGCCGGCACTGTAGCCATAACCCTGCAGATACTCTGCCCCTGTCCTTTCACCGGCCTCACCTGCATTCTTCAGCGCATTTACTACAGCGCTGCCGGACTGCGGCGACTGCTGCACCACTTCCCGGCAGACCTCTCCCAGAAGGTCAAACTGCCTTCCCGCAAAATAACTGCCCATCAGTACTGTCAGCAGTGCAGCTGCTGCCAGAAAAGCGGCCATGACAGACAAAAATACGCCTGCCTTTTCTTTTTTTACCCGCATCCTGTTCCTCCCTTATCCACTCACATTTCCATCCTGTATCCAAAGCTGCGGACTGTCCTGAAACATGCCGGGTGTCCCAGCTTTTCCCGCAAACGTTTCACAGCCACAGTCAGCGTATTGTCATTAACATAGCTGCCGTTACTGTCCCAGACCTGCTCCAGCAGGCTCTGTCTTGTAACTGTCCTTCCTATATTCTCCATCAGGAGCAGAAGGATCTGGTATTCTGTCTGACTGACAGGTACCTTTCTGCCGCCGCTCCAGACTTCCATCCGGCTTCTGTCCAGCCGGATCTCTCCGCAGACAAGGATTTGGCCCGGGCTGCCTCCTGTTCTTCTTAACAGCGCCAGTATACGGGAATAGAGGACTTCCAGCTCAAACGGTTTGGTCATATAATCATCGGCGCCGCCTCCCAGTCCGTTCACAATATCCCGTGTATCACCGCGGACCGTAAGAAAGATAACAGGAAGTTCCCGCCATCTGGCCCGTATCCAGCGGCACAGCTCCATCCCGCTGCCGCCCGGTATGTTCCAGTCCAGAATAAGCAGGTCCGGGATCTTCTCCGCCTCAAAAGCCTCTCTGACTGCCTCTGGCCTGTCGTACACCATTACCTGGCAGTCTCTCTCTTCCAGATATTCTTTTACCATGCAGGCTATCTGCCCATCATCTTCCACATACCAGATTTTTGTCATCGCTCTCCTCCGGTCTTTTCACGCTTCCCGGCCCTTCCGCCTGCCGCATATGCATGTACGGCAAGGCCGATCGCCGTTCCAAGAAGTGCGGGGCACACCCAGCCAAACCCCTGCCCGGAGAGGGGCAGGAGCTCCAGGGCAGAGGCAGTCAGACCGTCCAGATGGAGCAGCGCCCTTGTCCCCTCCGGGAGCGCTCCCAGACCGTCAAACAGGGCGGCCGCGCCCGTAAGGCCCAGCGCCCACCTAAGGACCACCGGGTCGTTTCCAAACCATCTGCCCGTCAGAGTCAGCAGGACCAGCACGATGGCAAGGGGATAGAGGAACATCAGGACCGGAAGGGAGTAGGCAATAATGGCATCCAGCCCCAGGTTGGCTACCAGGAAGGAGCCCACGCAGAAGACTACCGCCCAGACGTGATAGGAGGGCCCTCCCGGAAACATCTCCGCAAAGGTTTCGCCACAGCTCGTGATAAGCCCCACTGCCGTCTTCAGGCAGGCCACCGTGACGATCACCGCCAGGATAAAGGCGCCGCCGCCGCCAAAGTAGCTGTCCGCGATCTGGGCCAGGGCTTCTCCGCCGTTGCTGCTCACCTCCAGCTCTCCTGTGCTCTGCGTCCCCATGACAGAGACAAGGAGGTAGATGACCGCCATGAGGATGGAGCTGAAAACGCCTGCTTTCACCGTGCTTTTGGCCACCTCTTCCGGCTCTGTCACTCCCAGTCCTCTGATGACATCGATGACCACGATGCCAAAGGCAAGCCCCGCCAGAGCATCCATGGTATTGTAGCCCTCCAGCAGCCCTGTGGAAAAGGCAGCCTCCACATATTTCCCGGACGGGGCCGCCTCCCCGACGCTTCCCATAGGCGCTGTCAGTGCCCGCACCACAAGGACGGCAAGAAACGCAAGAAAGAGAGGGTTCAGCACCTTTCCGATCCATGTCATGATCTGCCCCGGCCTGAGGGCAAAAAACAGGACCGCCGCAAAGAAAATAAAGGAAAACGCTGCCTGAAAAAGGAAGCTCCCCTCCCCCGCAAGTATGCCTTCCATCCCCACAGTATAGGAGACACTGGCGCATCTGGGTATGGCAAAAAATGGCCCTATCGTCAGGTAGAGCGCACAGGTGAAGAACATACCGTATCCTCTTCCCACCCGGCTCCCCAGCCCCAGAAGTCCTGTTTCCCGGCTGATGCCCAGGGCGGCCACACCCAGAAGGGGCAGGCCCACACCGGTAATGAGAAAGCCTGCCGCGGCCTGCCAGATATGGCTGCCCGCCATCTGCCCCATGGACACGGGAAAGATCAGATTCCCCGCCCCGAAAAACATGCCAAACAGCATGCTGGCTACAAATATGGTCTCTCTGAAAGTCAGTTTTTTTGTCATTTCCACGCATCTCCTGTTTTTCATCATTGTCTTTACTATAGCACACTTTCCGGCAGGAAGGAACTGCCGGGAGTGATCGACAAAACTGGTGATCATAGGCAAGAACAGGGAGGCTTGAAAAATCAAACCTCCCTGTTATGTTCTCTCAATTGTCTCTTCTACGTCCTCATCGCCCCGTCCACAGATAAGATCTCTCCTGTCACATAGGAGGCCATATCGCTGGCCAGGAAAAGGAAAGCATTGGCAATGTCTTCCGGCTCGCCTACCCGGCGGAGCGGGATGGCGTTGATCAGAGGATCTATCATCTCCTTGGGGAGCGCCGCCACCATGTCTGTCTTTGTAATACCCGGCGCCACAGCGTTGACCCGGATGCGGCTTGGGCCAAGCTCCCTTGCCAGGGACCAGGTAAGTCCGTTCACGGCAGATTTGCTTGTGGGGTAAGCCACGCCCGAGGGCTGTCCACAGATGCTGACCATGGAGCTCGTATTCAGGATGCATCCGCCTCCCTGCTCTTTCATAATTTTCACTGTGGGCATGATGCAGTTCATCATGGCGCTTACATTTAACTGCATCACTTTTGCAAACTGCTGTGCCGTGTAGTTGTCAATAGGTGTGCTGTCCGACATGCCGGCGTTGTTTACCAGGATATCGATCTTTCCCAATGTCTCTTTGACCTTTCCGACCTCCCCGGCCACCGCCTCGGCATCTGCCAGATCCGGCCAGGCGCCGTACACTTCCCATGCCGGGTTTTCCGCTTTCAGAGATGCCAGGGCTTTGTCAACGGTCTCCTGGCGGGAACCGAACAGCACGACCGCCGCCCCGTTCTCCAGAAATTTTTTCACCGTCGCGTAGCCGATGCCGCGGGTGCCGCCTGTCACAACTGCCACTTTATTTTTTAGCATTTTCATTCCTCCTTTGCACAATTTTCTGTTTTTTTATATTTTTATCTGTTAATTTTATTTTATACCGGCTGATCCCTGTTTACAAGGAACGTTTAATATTAGTCAATCTACAGCTCTTTCCTAACAATTCAGATTGGACTATACTATGAGATACAGAAACACAACGGAAAGGAAATGATGACAGATGATAGACAAGATGAAGATCCGGGGCGCCCGGGTCCACAATCTGAAAAATATAGACGTAGATATCCCTCTGAACAAGATCGTGGGGATCGCCGGCGTGTCCGGCTCCGGCAAATCCTCCCTGGCCCTGGGTGTCCTCTACGCGGAAGGATCCAGGCGGTATCTGGACGCCCTCTCCACCTACACAAGGCGCAGGATGACCCAGGCGGCCAAAGCCGATGTGGATGATGTGCTCTACGTGCCGGCAGCTCTGGCCCTCCACCAGCGCCCGGCTGTCCCCGGCATCCGCAGCACCTTCGGGACCGGCAGCGAGCTTCTGAACAGCCTCCGGCTCATGTTCTCCAGGCTGGCCAGCCACCGCTGTCCGTCCTGCGGCTGCTACCACCCGCCCACCCTGAAGGTGGCCGCCGAGCAGGCGCTGGTCTGCCCGGACTGCGGCGCCTCCTTCTACGCTCCCTCGGCGGAAGAACTGGCTTTCAACAGCCAGGGAGCCTGCCCTTCCTGTGACGGGACCGGAACCGTCCGGACAGTGGACCGCTCCACCCTTGTACCGGACGAAACCCTCACCATCGACCAGGGCGCCGTGGCTCCCTGGAACTCCCTTATGTGGTCGCTTATGACCGACGTCTGCCGGGAGATGGGAGTGCGCACGGACGTGCCCTTCTGCCAGCTGACAGACAGGGAGAAGGACATTGTCTACAACGGGCCCGCCGAGAAAAAACATATCCTCTACAAGGCCAAAAGCTCCAACCAGGCGGCGGAACTTGATTTTACTTATTTTAATGCCGTGTATACTGTGGAGAACGCCCTTTCCAAAGTAAAAGACGAAAAAGGCATGAAGCGGGTGGAAAAATTCTTAAAGGAGGAGGTCTGCCCGGACTGCGGCGGGACCCGACTCTCCCAAAAAGCAAGAGCGCCCCGGCTGCGGGGCTGCTCCCTGGATGAGGTGTGCCGGATGCCACTTGTGGATCTGGCTGACTGGGTGTCCGGCGTACCTGCCTCCCTGCCGGAGGAAATGCGCCCCATGGCGGAGAGTATCTGCGAGTCCTTCCACACCCCGGCCCGGCGGCTCATGGACCTGGGCCTTGGCTACCTGTCCCTGGACCGCGCTTCCTCCACCCTCTCCACCGGGGAGCGCCAGCGGATGCAGCTGGCACGGGCTGTCCGCAACCGCACCACCGGGGTGCTCTACGTGCTGGACGAGCCCTCCATCGGACTGCATCCCGCCAACATCGAAGGGCTGAAAGGAGTCATGCACGACCTCATAGCAGACGGCAATTCCGTCGTACTGGTGGACCACGATACACAGATCCTGTCAGAGGCCGACTGGATCGTGGAGATGGGGCCGGAGGCCGGCCTGAAGGGCGGCCATGTCATCGCCCAGGGCAGTATTCCCCAGATCATGGCAGATTCCCATTCCATGATCGGCCCCTTCCTGGCCGGCAGGGCAGACGGCTTCCGGCGGGAGCAGGCTCCGGCCTCTGACATGTTCTCCCACGGCCGCATCCACCTCTCCACCGGTCCCATCCACACCGTAAAGCCGCTGGAGGCAGACATCCCAAAAGGACGGCTCACTGCTGTCACCGGCGTATCCGGCTCCGGCAAGACCACCCTCATCCTGGAGAGCCTGATCCCCGCCCTGGAGGCACAGATCAAGGGCAGAAAACTGCCGGAACACGTGCGTTCCCTGGAGGCGGATGGGATCGGACAGGTAAAACTCATCGACGCCACCCCCATCGGCATCAACATCCGCTCCACCGTAGCCACCTACGCCAATGTCCACGATGAGCTGCGGAAGACATTTGCCAGGACACCGGATGCCAAAGAAGCCGGCTACAAGGCGGGGGACTTTTCGTACAACACAGGAAAGCTGCGCTGTCCGGTCTGCGACGGCACCGGCGTCATCAGCCTGGACGTGCAGTTCCTGCCGGATGTGGAAGTCACCTGCCCCGGATGCCGGGGCTCCCGGTACAGCAAGGACGCCGGCAGGATCAGGTATACTAATAAAGAAGGACAGTCCTTCTCTCTGCCGGAGCTGATGGCCATGGATGTGAACACCGCGCTGGATGCCTGCCGGCATCTGAAAAACGTCAGTCAGCGTCTGCAGATCTTAAAAGACCTGGGGCTTGGCTACCTGACTCTGGGCGAGGAGACCCCGGGGCTCTCCGGCGGAGAGGCCCAGCGGCTGAAACTGGCCAGCGAGATGGGCCGCCCCCAGGGGGATGCGGTCTTTGTCTTTGACGAGCCCACCATCGGCCTCCACCCTCTGGACGTGCAGACGCTCCTCCATGTCTTCCAGACGCTCATTAGCCAGGGCGCCACTGTCATCGTCATTGAGCACGACCTGGACGTGATCCGCAGCGCAGACTACGTCATCGACATGGGCCCCGGCGGCGGGGAGAGCGGCGGGCGGATCGTGGCAGCCGGAACGCCGGAGGAAATCAAGACAAATGCGCAGAGCGTGACAGGGAGATATCTGTAGACAGACGAAAGGAGGGCACCCCGCCGGGCAGCCCCCTTATGTTTTTCCATTGTTTTATCCTTTCACCGCGCCTGCTGCCACACCTTTGATAATGTGCTTCTGGCAGGACAGGTAGAAGATGATCACCGGGATGACCGCCAGGATCAGCGCCGCCATGATGGCGCCCATGTCCACCCGGCCGTAGCTTCCCTTCATATACTGGATCGCAATAGATATGGTCTTGTATTTATTCAGGTCCAGTACAAGGTAAGGCAGGAGGAAGTCATTCCAGATCCACATGGTTTCCAGTATCCCCACGGAGATGTATGTCGGCTTCATAATGGGAAGCACCACAGAAAAGAAAGTTCTAAGAGGCGTGCAGCCGTCGATAAGAGCCGCTTCCTCGATCTCCAGCGGGATGGATTTTACAAAACCGCAGAACATAAAGACTGCCAGTCCCGCTCCGAATCCCAGATAAATGATGATAATTCCCCAGGGTGTGTTGAGCCTGGTACGGTCCGCCACCAGAGACAGGGTGAACATCACCATCTGGAAGGGAACTACCATGGAGAACACGCAGAGCAGGTACAGGGCCTTAGTAAATTTTGTCTTTACCCTTGTGATATACCAGGCGCACATGGATGTGCACACAAGGATCACCAGCACGGAGCCAACGGTAATAAATACCGTCCAGCCCACGGCGCTGAGCAGCTCGTACTTGTCGATGGCTGTCAGATAATTCTCAAGGCCGTTCCATGTCTTTTCCGTCGGCAGCGTAAAAGGTTCTTTGTTGATATATACTTTTTTCTTAAAGGAATTCATAAGCACGATCAGTATCGGGGCGATGTAGACCAGCCCCAGTATGGTGAAAGCGCCGGTCCCCAGCGTGCTTATCCTGCTTCTCTTTTTCATTTACTGCTGCACCTCCTTTGAACGGGTAGCCCTAAGCTGGAGCATGCCGATAGCCACAACGATGACGAAGAAGATCACTGCTTTGGCCTGGCCGACGCCCTCCCATCCGGTACGTCCGTAGAATGTGTTGAATATGTTCAGGGCCATCATCTCGGACATCTTGGACGGTTCTCCTGCCGTCAGCGACAGGTTCTGGTCAAAGAGCTTGAATCCGTTGGTAATAGACAGGAACATGCAGATGGTGATGGATGGCATCATCATGGGGATGGTCACTTTGAAAAGTCTCTGGATCCGCGATGCGCCGTCGATCTGGGCCGCCTCCATCACGTCTCCGGGGATGGACTGAAGCCCTGCAATGTAAATGATCATCATATAACCGATCTGCTGCCAGCTCACCAGAATGATCAGTCCCCAGAAACCGTACCACTCATTCAGCCCCAGCGCTGTGCTGTAGTGCGCCAGCACGCCGTTGAAGATGAGCTGCCAGATGTAGCCCAGCACGATGCCTCCGATCAGGTTAGGCATAAAAAAGATCGTGCGGAAAATATTGGTTCCCCGCATTTTCTGGGTCAGCGCCATGGCAAGGGCAAAGGCGATCACATTGATCACCACCAGCGATACCACGGCGAAAAGAGCGGTATACCAGAAAGAATGTCTGAACACCGTGTCCTTAAACGCCTCGATGTAATTGGATAATCCGACAAACTTCGCATCCGTGACTGTGGTAAATTTGCAGAACGAAAGCCAGATCCCCATTACGAACGGAATAATAAATCCAAGGATAAATGCGCAGAATGTGGGAAGCACAAAGATGGGCATATACCGCTTGATCGCTTTTTCCATATAAATCCTCCTCCTTCTGAAAAAGCGGCGTTCAGACTTTTTCTGCCCGCCGCTTTCCTGTTCAATTCAATATGTCTTTCAGATCTTCCGGAAAGATTACTCTGCTGATGCCGCTGTCTCTGTAGCCCATCCGTCCACAAATGCGCTTACAACTTTATCCCAGTTGGCATCTGTCTGATCTGCCGCATATGCAGTCAGCGCAGATCCTACGCCGTTTTTCCACTCTTCAGAAGGCATGGTTGAGAATACCCATGTCACAGGTGTTTTCCCATCTTCCATGTACGCGTTGGCTTCGTTTACCAGTGTATTTTCAGACTCAAGGTTGGACTCGAACGGAATGACAAATCCCATATCCTTGCACATAGCCTCCACACCTTCATCGGAAGTTACACACCAGTTCATGAAATCCAGTGTTGCCTGGATATCTTCCTCAGATGCCTTGGAGTTTACACACCAGTAGTTCTCTGTTCCTGTGCAGACGCCCTGGTTCTCCTCGCCCTCAACTCCGATGTAGATCGGCAGAATGCCAAGGTTCTCATCCCCGATATCCGCAATGTTGTTGTACTCCCATGTACCGTTCTGGTAGAAGACCGCTTCCTCTGTCACAAACTCTGCTGTAGAGTCATCGGCTGTCTTTGTGGAAATCTCTGTCGGTTCGCAGGTTGCATTATTGATGTACAGATCCCAGATCTGGCGGTAATTGTCAAGGTATGTGCCCTTGATGGCGTCTGTATTGTCAATGCCCTCATCCTTATACTCATAGTAGATCGGAAGATTTGCCAGATGTGTCTTGAATCTCCAGTCAGATGAGCTGTCCATGCCTGCTGATGTAAAAGCGGAAAATCCAAGTTCATCCTTTTTTGCCGTAATGTCTTCCACTACCTTTTTGAAGCTGTCAAAGTCTGTGATATCGTCTGCTGTGTAGCCTGCTTTCTCAAGAAGGTCCTTGTTGTAGATAATGCCGTAGTTCTCGATAACGTAGGCAATACCTGCCATCTTATCGCCGTCCATCAGCGCAAAACTGTCGTCTGTCAGCTCCCCTGCGATATCGGAGTCAGACAGATCATAGCAGTAGTCTTTCCAGCTTGCCAGTCCCACAGGTCCGTTTACCTGGAACAGGGTAGGCGCATCTGTCTTTGCCATCTCTGATTTCAGTGTCTTCTCATACTCTCCGGAAGCTGCTGTCAGAACTGTCACCTCCACGCCGGTCTCCTCTGTGTAGACTTCCGCCAGTTCCTGCCAGTACTCGTCCGCCTCAGGCTTAAAGTTGAGGTAATATACCTTTCCTTCTGCCTCACTGCCGGCGCTGTCCCCGGAATCGGAGGAGCTTCCGCATCCTGCCACCAGGCCTGCTGTCATGGCTGCAACTAATAATAATGATATTACTTTTTTCTTTTTCATATCCTTCCTCACCTTTCTGAAAACCTCTGTTTTCTTTGTTCTGGGACTATTATAACCGGCCGCTCTTCCTCCCCGTTATCAAATAAAAAACCAGGAATGCCAAAAAAAATACTTCAGCGCCGGTATCTTCTCCGGCGCCGAAGTATCACTGCTCCTCCAGAAATTCCTGGATGCTCTCGTCTTCTTTTCTTGTAAATTCCTCCGGGCTGATCTTCCCCTGGGCCAGATCCGGGAGGATGGTTCCCAGCGTCTCCTCCTGCAGGATGGAGTTCCATTTCACCTGGTAGTTGGGGACAAGGACCGGGCCGCTTTTGTAGGTCTCTATATAGTCCCGCTCTGCCTGGGTCAGGGAATCCGGACTCTGTTCAAACAGCTCCTCCCTCTGCTCCATGTTCATCTGCGTGCGCAGCTTCAGAAGCGCCGCCGCCCCCTCTTTGACTTCCTGGCTGTAGCTGGACACAATGGCCCAGCCAAATGTCTCCGGGGATGAGATCAGCCTGTTTTCCGGAAATGCCGAGAACCTTACTTTGTCCTGCCACTCTTCGGGAATCTGATCCATCATCCAGTATCCGTTGGGGATCATGGCTGCCTTCCCGGAGAAAAAATTCTCATAGGACACATCAAAATCAGCATACAGCGCATCACCTGTGGTGTACTGAAACAGCCGCTCCAGCGTCCGGGCAATGCGCAGCCCGCTTTCATTCTGGTAGGTGTCCGGGTAAAACTGCTGCATGAACTGCGCCCCTTCCTCCGTGGAGGCCGCCTCCGCCGTGGCAAAAAGCATGGGCGCCCAGGCCGTCCCCTCGGTATGAAGGGCCAGCGGAGTGATGCCGCAGCTCTCCAGCTTCTCGCAGCACTCCCAGAATTCCTCCCAGGTTTCGGGAAATTTTTCAATACCTGCCTGGGCAAACAGCTCTTCGTTCCAGAAGATCCCGGAACAGGAAAATGCCGCCGTACTGACAGGCCCCAGATAGATACTGCCGTCCTCCTCGCTGCAGGACTCCAGCACCGACGGCTCGATCATCTCCATCCACTCTTCATCTTCCTTGATATACCCGGACAGTTCCTCGATCCTGCCATCCTGGATCATCGTATAATAGAAAGCGGGAAGCATCCGGAGATCTGTAATAACTGCCGGGAGGGTATCCGTCACATTCTGCCGTTTCAGGTTCTGCCGGTACTCTTCCTCCGTCTCCATGACCCACTCCACATCCGCCTGCCACTTCCCATCATACAGTTCATTGAATGCCTGGATCACATCTTCCTCATTTCTATTGCCTGTAGAGGAGTCCACGATCAGGATGACCGGGATGGACACCTCCTCCCCGCCTGCTTTTTCCTCTGTCTGCCTTCCCGCGCAGCCTGCGGCTGCCACGGAGAAAAGCAGGGAAACCGCTGCCGCCTGTATCACTCTTCCTCTAAATCTGTATCTGTTCCTGCTCATATGCCTCCTGCCCGTCTCCCCGGGGAATTTTGATCGTACAGCTTGTTCCATCTTCTTGTGCTCTGCAGTAAAAGGCTGCCCCGTCCCCGTACTTCAGTCTGAGCCGGGTCAGAATATTTACCACGCCGTAACCGTGCCTCTTATCCGGAAAGCAGTTTTTCATCTCTCCCAGAGGCAGCTTGTTCATTCCGTTGATCTTCTGCACCATGTCCGCCTCCATGGGGGTGCCGTTGTTGTACACCTCCAGGTACAGCTCCTCTTCTTCCTTCCACACGGTGATCCGGATCTGCCCTCCCTCAAATATATCCCGGAATCCATACTTTACTGCATTTTCCACAAGCGGCTGCAGGACCAGCTTCAGAACGGTTGTGTGGGCGGCATCCACCCGGCAGTCTACCTGGTAGGAGAAAAGATCTTTGTTTCGTATCTGCTGGATCTCCATGTAACTCTTCACATTCTCCAGCTCGTCTTCCACAGTCACTATATCGTTTCCTTTGCTCAGCGACAGCCGCAGATATCTGGACAGGGCCTGGATCATCCGCATAGTCGTCTCTTCCTTGTTGATCCGCGCCAGCATATAGATCGTATCCAGTGTATTGTACAGAAAATGGGGATTGATCTGGCTGATCAGCATGTTCAGCTCCGATGTGCGCAGCTCTCTCTCCTGCTCCTTGATCTCCTCCAGCAGTCTCTGGATATTCCCGAGAAGTTCATTGTAGGAGTGACCGATCTCGTCCAGCTCTGTGTTGGTATGGAGCTCTATGGTCCGGTCAAAATTGCTGCCGTCAAATTCCGCCATGGCCGTCCGGATCTCCTGGATGGGCTTTGTAAATCTTCTGGAGAAATAAATACTCAGCACCGCGGCCGCAGCCAGCACCACAAGATAGATCCCGGCCAGCACCAGGAAAACAGGGAAAATCCCCTGGTTCAGCACCCTGTCCGGCACAAAGGAAAAGACCGCCAGCCCGCTGGCCTCATCCCGGTACGCCGACAGAACGCCTCCCGGAATACTCTCCCCCTCCAGGATCATGCCGGCAGACCCGCTCCCGGCGATACGCTCCGCTATATCCGCCTGGCGCTTCTTACCCACGCTGAATTCCTCCGGAACCGAGGAAAAACAGAGCTGCCCTTTGGCGTCGATAATTCCAACCGCCGCCTCGCTTGTCAGCTCTCCACTCGTCCCTGTGATCCCCTCCAGAAACGCATCATCCATCCTGAAGAACAGCATCCCGGGGTCGTGGGCATACTCCATGCTCCGGACATACCTTCCGATAAAAAGCGCCTCCTCCTCTGTTCCAAAAAGCGTATCTTTCGCCCAGAACCATTTTGTCCGGGCGTAGTCCGCTCCCAGATACTCCTGGAAACCGCTGTCTGTCACATCCTCAAAGGTTACATCTGAATAGGATTTACTGTATACATTCCCTTTATTATCCACATAGCAGTAATCCGCGATGTGCTCCAGCCCCACATAGGCGAAATATTTACTCAGACCAATGCGGCTGACTTCCTCCAGCCCCTTACTGCGCAGGCTCTGCTGCACATCGTCATAGAGGACGCACTCTGCCATCGCCTCGTCGCTCTGGCGGAACAGATTTTCCAGGCTGATGCCCATTCTCTCCGTCATAAACTCGTATTTTGCGATCACCGCCCGGGTCAGCCTGTTCTTCACATACAGGCCGGCCCCCAGGCTGGAGAGAAGAAGCGCAAGCCCCAGGAGCGCCGCCGTATACTTCAGATATTTTTTCTGTATGCCGGATACCTTCTCGTTTCTTTTCATATCGATTTCTGTCTATCCCTCGTACTCTTTCTTGTATTCGCTTGGGAGCTTCCCCGTGTACTGCTTGAACACATGGGAAAAATAGGACGGGTTGTGGATCCCCACCGCCTCACAGATATCTCCGATACTGCCTTTTCCTTCCTCCAGCAGCTTTTTGGCCTTCTCCATCCTCTGCTGGAGAAGATACTGCTTGAACGTCATGTGGAACGTATTTTTAAACACCCTTCCGAAATAGACCGGGTTCAGATAAATGTGGGAGGCCACAGATACAATGGACAGCTCCTCGTCCCTGAGATGTTCCTCTATATAAGCCACTGCCTCTGACATGTACTCTTTGAAATATCTTGTCTCATCCTGCTTTGCGTCGCTTTTTCTCACTTCAATGGCCGCGCACAGGATCCGGTAACAGACATCCACCATCTTTGCCGTGCCGATGGTTCCCAGATTATCGTAGTAGCCCCGGAACTTTTCCCGGATATCCTCTGACAGCCCGTAAGACGCCTGGAGCATGAGTTCCACTTTCAGCATCATCCGGTGGAGATGCTGCCGCTGCTGTTCCTCCTCGTGAGGCAGCCCGTAGACAAACTGGACAAAGGCCTCCTTCAGCTCTTTCTCACTGTTCCTGCGCACAGCGTTCACGATCAGATTGTCCACGTCCCCGCTTTCTCCGGCCGTCGCCGCCTGGTCCGGCAGCTCCACCCCCTCCGGGGAAGTAAAAGCACCCGCTCCGGACACACTGGCAATCTCGAACAGCTTCCGGGCTTCCACATAACTTCTTTTGATCCCGGCAATTCCTTTGTAGGGCTTGGATATGGCGGCTATAACCCTGCTCTGCTCCTCCTTTTTGATGTATTCCAGGAAGTGCTTCAGCTTTCCCACCGCCTCTTTGTCCGTGGTGCGGACGATAAAGGCGCTACCCGTCTCCTCGCCGTCGGCCCGCCAGCAGAAATAGCGGCTCTCCAGCTCCTCTTCCAGCCTTTTAAGAAGCGCAAATCTGGCCGCTTCATAATCCAGGTAATCCGTGATCTTGTAGGCCACATCTATATCCGCGTACACAGTGATAAAGCGCTCCTCATTTCCAGGCATGTCTCCCAGCGTCCGGAAGACTTCTTCCACCTTTTCCTCCGGTAGCCTGTCCCGGACATAATTCTGCACAACCACCTGCTGAAAGCTGGTTCCATCCTTCACCAGCAGCTTCTCCCAGCTCTCATACCTGGCCTCCTGCTCCATCTGCTCCATGCAGGTCCGGTAGGCTGCCTCCATGGTCTCCCGCAGCTTCTCATCCTCAATAGGCTTCAGCAGATAAGCGAAGGCCCCCAGATCGCAGGCCTGCTGGGCATAGTCAAAATCCCGGTAGGCGCTGAGGACGATAAACATGCAGTCCATGTCCGTTTTCTGGATCTCCTCCATCACCATTAGCCCCGTGATCTGTTTCATCCGGATATCTGTCAGCACCACATGGGGCTTTGTCTCTTTGATCACCTCTATGGCCTGCTCCCCGCTCTGGGCTGAGCCCACTACCTTAAAACCCATGTCCGCCCAGTCGTAGGTGTCAAGCAGTCCCTGCAGCAGGATAGGTTCATCGTCCACGATCACAAGTTTCAATAATTTCATAAAAACCTCTTCTCCCAGGAGCGCCCGGCCAGCCCCTCCGCCGTCCGGTACACTGAGTCTATCTTATCATATCATCACGTACTATTTTAAGTCCTCCGGGAGAAAAACCTGTAACAAAAACTATACCTGGCATGCAAAAAATTAAACCTGTGTGTTTTCCAGACACAAAAAGAGCACTCCTTGAAAGATCTCTCCTCCAAAAAGTGCTCTTCTGCAGTCTCATTTCTTATATTTTCTATTTTTAGTACAACTTTGCTCCTGCCGGAATCTGGTCATCCACCGTCAGCAGGTTCAGCCCCTCATGTCCGTCATACTCGTACACCGCGCTGATCAGCATACCCTCGGAGTCAATGCCCATCATCTTCCTGGGCGGAAGGTTTGTAATGGCGATCGCTGTCTTTCCGACCAGCTCCTCCGGCTCGTAGTACTCGTGGATACCGCTCAGGATCGTGCGCTTCCGGTCTGTCCCGTCGTTCAGTGTGAACTTCAGAAGCTTCTTGCTCTTCGGAACTGCCTCGCAGGCCTCAATCTTCACAGCCCGGAAATCAGACCTGCTGAATGTCTCGAAGTCCACCATATCCTCGAACAGAGGCTCGATCTTCACCTTGGACAGATCCAGAGCGGGCGCGGATACTGCCGCTGTCTGTGCCTGTGCCGGTGCGGAGGACTGGGCCTCGTTGTTGGCCGCGTTCTTTGCAGCTCCCTGCGACTTCATTGTCGGGAAATATTTTATGATCTCTTCGTGATCACTTATTATCCCTTATTCCGGCTTGCAACTGAATAAATATATTATTCACAGTCCTTCGTTATAATTCATTATTCAATTCATTTTGTTGTCAATTTGTTGTCTTTTCAAAATTTTGTTGTACTCCGCGAATTTGTAAGCCCTTCTCAAAAGATATCTAATTTGGCTGCCAAATTCTCGAATGATTCTTGTTTCTTCTTTTCTGTTGCTTCAGCGTAGATGTCCAATGTAGTCTCAATATTCTTGTGACCCATAATGGACTGGATAACTTTTAAATTTGTTTCGTTTTCGCAAAGTCTGGTGCAAAAAGTGTGCCGCAAATGATGGCATGAAAAATTAGGTAGAATAATCGGATCCCTGTGTTCTTTTTTTGCCCGAACCACTTCATCAGCATTATAGTTGTTGGCAATACGTTTTATTGTATGATTGACTGTCTGCGGATTTGGCACTGAACCAAAGCGGTTACAGAAAATAAAGCCCGTCATTCCGTCAATCTCTGTCTCATTGAATCCGTTTTCTTTTTGTTCTTCATAGAGCATTTCAAAAGCATCTTTTACGATATCCAACATCGGTATAGTTCTGATGCCGGCATCTGTTTTCGGAAGTGAAACTCTTAAAACACATTTATTACTTCCATTCGCCGGATAATATACCAGGCTATGGTTAATACTGATTACCCGCTTTTCAAAGTCAAGATCCTGCCATCGTAATCCAAGCGCTTCTCCGATCCTGCAGCCTGTTCCCAATAAAATAGTAAACATAGGCCACCAGTGATAATAAATTGGATGGTTGGCAATATACTCCATAAAACATCTCTGCTGTTCAATGGACAACGCATGCCTGACGCCTCTGTTTTTTCCCGACTCTCTGCTTATTTCCTTCATTACACCGTCAGTAGGATTTTTTCTGATAATCTCATCCCTTACCGCCAACTGAAATGTAGGATGAAGCAGACAATGCACTGAATCAAGTGTTCCTAATGAAATCCCTTGCTGATTAAGAAGATGATAATAAAACTGCAAAACATCGGAATATTTTATCTCTGCAATTCTCTTTAGTCCAAAAGTATCCCTCACATAGTGATCATAAGTATATAAATAGGAACTTCTTGTAGACTCTCTCAAATTGTATTTAGTAGAGATATAACGGTCAAAAGTTTCATTCAGAGTAGCCTTCCCGGCCACATAGATATCCAAACCGTCCAACTGATCCTTTAACAGTTTTTCTTCCTTTTCTCTTAATTGTGTAAGATCATTTGCGTAAATAAATTTTCGTCTGCCAAGCGGATCCGTATAAGTATACATATACCGCTTATCCGACGCTCTCTGCACCTCTCCTTTTCTTAACGACCTTCCCCGCAGATCTTTTCTTGTCTTTGCCATGTTGTTTTCCTCCTCCCAGTATGAAAGAAGGACTCATTGATTTATTCCTGCTTAGAGATAAAAGCCTCCACTCCACGTAAAACAACATCTGTAGTGGTCATATTATGTTTTTCGGCGTATGTAAGCAGCTGAGAATACAACTGGTCAGACACACGAATGCTCAAGACTTTCTTCTTTGTGTTTTCAGACTTTGGTCTTCCCATCTTAGTCATAGCTGCATTCATACCTCCTATGATTCACATTATACTTTTTGTATGACAAAATGTCAACAGGCAGCAATCTTATCTGAGTCCTTTTTCTCACTGTAAATAATCAATATTCTCTAAATGTTTCAAGATACTTTTCAAAGATCTCACAATTCACTAAGACAACTTTATCAATTTTATATGTCGCCTTAGCCTCTTTTGCTAATGCCTGGAATTTTGTCAATCCAAGACTGTATTTTTCAGCGCCTTCCTGATATCTCACAAACTTCTTTTCGCGGCGCTTCGTTGCTTCAACATCTTTTCTCGCAAAACCCATAATAAAAGCCCCTTTCTTCAAAATTTAGAAGGAATTAGAAAACAACTCCCTCATATTTCCAAGAGAAAAAGGCTCATAATACAATATATTATTAAAACTTTTATTTTGAGATATTTTAATTTCCCACTTCACATATTATTTCTCCGGTCCACGGATTTATATAGCGTGTTGATTCGATCACATTGTCATGATTAGAATCATTTAACAGCTGAATCGTACAGTTTTTATCTGATGCGTTAAAGAGATTTACCTTAGGCTCATCACCTTCTTTTAGACCTGGAATTTCCGATTCTGCACACTTTCCATTCTCTGTAGTAAGTAACACATATTCCCCTATCAGGACAATATCGATTTCTGAAAGTTTATTTCCAACAGTCCAGTTCCCGCGATTGCCAAATTCTACTGGATCTATAAATGAGAAAGGAACGACTTCTTCACCGGTTACATTTATACAACCAAACAGTGACTCTTTCTGTAAGGAGACGAGTCCATTACGAAACAGACCTGTACTACTATACTGACACTCAATAGCAGTTTCTCCTGATGCAACATCCATAAGACCCCATCCTTTATCTTCCAAATAGACATTTGCATATGTCTCCCCGTTTAATTCGGTCAAATTAGCCACATTATCATATAATCCTATAATTTCCCCTGTCTTTGAATTTAGATATCCGGATTTACCGCCGTCAGCTGATATTTCTTCACCGTTTATCATGTATTCTCCCGGATTCTTACTGATGGCAACCAAATCAGAATTAGGACAACTGAAAAGAATCGAAAAATCTGATGCAGTATAGTTTGTTGTTCGTATTATAGATCCGTATTTGTTAATATATTTGTAGGTGTTATCCTCGTCAAGAACAAGTGCTTCGCTATTACTATTAAACCCTGTTCCAGATCGAAATATTTTATTTGTAATTGGCTTGCCATCAGTACCAATATATATAATCTCATATTGATCAAATCCTTCTCCTTTTACCATTGCTATGCCATTCTGAAAAGGAACAACTTCACTGATATTGCTTAATGGAAGCTCAACAGCACCTTCTTCATTTACGTTGAATGCCTGAACAGCATATTTATCTTCTCCTAAAATCTCCCCGATCAACATAGTCTGAACAAACATATTTTCACCAAGATATAATATCAATTCTCCACCCCCGGAGTTAACCACACTAGATCCATCAATTCTTCGGACCTCATTTCCACATATCCAATATTTGTCATCATAAGTTGGATGTATCCAGTCCTCTTTCATAGAAAATATTTTTTCTCCGTCAACATTAATCAATCCAGACTCTTCTCCACATGTATACGGCAAGGCTACATTCTCCAACTCATTTTTTATTTCTTCTGTTGTTCTTAAAACATCGTTATTCTTTGGATCAATATCGTTTATATTAGAATCAGAAGAATTACTCGAACAACCTGTAAGCAGAAATATAGTCATTAGAATTACAAAGTAAATTTTCTTTTTCATTTTTCATTTCCCCCTATATGTAAAATTCTTTTCCATCATCCAAGCGAAGACAGGCAAGCCTTCCCCCTTCATCCCTACGCTCATTTCCCGTATCTATATCAAAGAACTTCTCCCCATAAAATATGGAATACATCTTGTGCCCCGGAATTAAAAATGTCGGATAATGTCCCACAATTATCTTCTTATCAAATTTTAAAACAGCCGGTATATAATGAATATCATTTGAAAACAGATACCTTTCCTGATCCGCCTTAACTGCCTGATCTACAGACTCTTTAATATCAATCAGACCCATTCCGGAATGGAATACATCATAATCCGCATTGTAGCCTGAATGCGTGAGGAAATATTCATTGCCCCCGACCGTTACGATTTCATAAACGGGCAAACTTCTTAGATACTGAAACATGTCAGCTTTTTTCTCTTCTGTAAGTCCTTCAGCCTCTTTACGAGTTATACTGCCTCCACAAGCATCCCATAATTCAGCGCTGACAGTCCCCTGCAGATATCTCTCAAAAAGATATTCATGGTTTCCTTTAATTAAAAAAATATTAGGCATAGATCTGATAAACCCAAGCAGACAAAGATTGTCCGGTCCCTTATCGACTACATCTCCAAGGATAAATAACTTATCAAATGACGAAAAATTTATTTTAACAAGCATATTATAAAATGATGAATAATCACCATGAATATCGCTCATTACGTACGTCATAAAAAACTCACCTCTTTTATCGTCCATACCATTTCCTATTGTTTTCAATCAGTTCTTCCAGTGTCACGGGATGATCGTTTATATCGAAACATCTGTTCATTTCATCAACGTCTGCAAACCTTTCTCCTCTTTTCGACATCTCCAAAATATGTGCATGTCCAAGATGTAAATCGCTCAAATACTTATTGGCCATTTTCCCCGCTCCTTCAACACATGATTAATTTTTATCATATGAAAACATCGCTTTATCCATCATCTCATCACACTCTTCTTGTGTCCTGATACAATATGGGGCAAACACTGTTTCGGGATCCGATTCCAGTTTATTGAGGAACTGGTCTTTCCCATGAAAATCTACTGCCTGTATCAACACATTATAGAAGAGCTCTGAGAAGTAACGTCTTACAACAAAGGCATCTTCAATAACTCTGAATGTATAGTGCGCCAATATTCTTAATATCGAAAGAATATCTCTTTCATCATTACAGCCGCATTCCTCCAGAAGAGTAAGGATATCCTGAAATGCCTTTTCCTTTTTACTTGCCAAGAAATTTCTTTCACTCAGTTTCTGCCGGATCCAGTTTATGCTGAAGTTATCATGATATCGTCTTAATAAATCAATATCTCGGTCTGTCATAATCCTGAAACCCGGTGGAATCACCAGCTGGACAATCAGCCACCACATATCTTCCAACTGATCACTCCTTGAACTTGCAAGGCAATTCCCTTCCAGGTCATAAAAAATCCTTTCAAAAAAGACAGATTCATGAGTAAAACAAAGCTCAATTCTGTTTTTCTTCCGCTCCACTTCACAATGATTTGGAAGATCCGCCAGCTTACGTTCTTCACCCTCTTCATGATAAATAATCCCTTTCTTTCTGTCCCAGTAGGCAAATTTATCCGAACATCTTCCCCAAAATGTATGGCTCCAGAAAAGATTCGGCGTTTTCATTTTACCTATTTTCCCCTCTCCTGTGAGCATTTTATATTCTGCAATATAATCATCACGATCAGGGAGATCATAATAAAGAATATCTTCTCCAAAATCTTCAAGAATACAGGGGAATTTCCTGATGCCTTCAGCTAATGTCAAGCCGCCTATTTTCTCAAATTCGCCCTTATTCCCCAAAATCTCTGAAATATTTTTTTCTATATTTTCAACAGCATTCACCTTATCTGCCGATATGATAAAGAGATTATTTTCCCCCGGATGACGGACTAACAAAATGTAATTATTTCCGCGCAACTCCATTCTGATAATATCTGAATCTCTCCGAAGATAAGCTCTTTCCAGCCAGTTATACCGAATCGATGGATAACGGTTTAAGTGATCGCTCAAGACTTTTATATCAGGGATATCAGCATCTTTTTTGTACACTCCAAGCTCGTTCCAAAGCACCCTGGCTATGCAAAAATAAAGCTTAGCGCACTCTTCTCGCCACCCATATTTTAAGTCACATTCTTTATATACCGAATAAGGGATTACGCCGAGCATTGCTAAAATCTTAATATACCGAAACAAGTATATTGCCTGATGCATCCCGTTCCCTTCTCTTAAACACTTCAAGCGCATAGCGTAAAGATTGACAAGCTGTACCCCGAGCGGCTGTTTAAATAACTCCTCCATCGTTTCCTTCCCCCTCTCCAAAAACATGTTTGAGAACTTCTTTTACATGATATATCGGAAGAACCTTTGTTTCTAAATTTTCACATAATGCTTCCACTTTTTCCGTATAATTCTGTTTCGGAACACAGATCAGACTACATCCGGATTTCTGTGCTCCTCTGATCTTCTCTTCTACACCTCCGACGCCTGTTACATATCCTTTCAACGTCACCTCGCCGGTAAGAGCCAGATCCATTGGAACTGGCAAACCGGTATATGCCGAGTATGTAGCCGCAAATACACTGAGTCCAGCGGAAGGACCACATTTTCGCTCGCCAATTGTACCAAAATGTATATGCAGACCTTTCCCCTGTATTGATGTCATTGTTTCAACCAGTGTACGGATTACCAGAACGCTCTCTCTTGTATCCTCTTCCACACTGCCTGTTATCACAATCTCGTTTCTATCCAGTACTGTTGCCTCTACTGTCATAATTCTTCCGATTCCGTTACAAACTCCAATTCCTTTTGCTATTCCCACCGCTTTTGTATCTTTACAAGGGCATTCATCTTCATTGTTGACAGCTGATCCTATTTCTTTTTCCAGCAGATATTTGCTGATACGTAATTCTTCTTTTCCCGAACTGCAATATTCTTCAATCAACGCCTCCACAGCTGTCCTCAGACAATGTTCCAACCCTCTCACGCCCCTTCCCGGCGCGCAGTAATCCACAAGATATTCCGCAGCAGCCGCATCCATATGGATCTGCAGATTATCATATCCAGACCGGCGAATCAGTCTTGGCAGAATATAAGCTGAGGCGATCTGTTTCTTCTCCCACGGCTCGTAACCCATAACAGGAATCATACGAAAACGATCCAGTAAAATCGGACTGATTTCATTCAGACTGTTACATGTCGCAATAAAACTGACAGAATCCATATTTATCGGAAAGTCCAGAAAAGTATCGTACCAGAGTCTGCTGTCATCCAACAACTCCATTAAAACCGCTTCTATGTTTCCTGATCCTCCCTGTTTCAGTCCTTTATCGATTTCATCCAGATGTATCAAAACCCTCCTTGTTCTCTTTTTACTCATTCCCCTTATTACTGCACCGCAGTCCCCATTTCCATAAAGATCCGGCGTGCCTTTTAAGACCGACACATCATAAAGCCCATTACAGTTAATCCGAACAACCGGCATATCTAAAACCTTGCCCACTGCATTAATCAAGCTAGTCTTTCCTGTCCCGGCAGGACCATAAAAGAGAAATCTGAAATTCGGCTGCTTTTCTGAATAATAAGAGCGAATAATCTGCCTTTTGACAGCCTCCATCCCAAAGTGACTTTCTTCGAGGGTACGGTAAAATGATTCAATGCCTACTTTCTCTCGATTTTCCTCATAAGGATTCATATAAATGTGATATTCCAGTTTCTTTCTGATAATCATCCTCTCTTTTGAATCTGCAGCCGGACTTGCCAGGGTGGAAAACATCCCCTCTATTTCCCGGCGCTCTTCCTCGCTGTAATACTGATACTGATTATTATAAAGGACTCTCAGATTTGTCTTATCCGGTTCCACCGCAAGATATTCCTTAATATTTTCTGTATTCACAGAAACAGTTCCCTCAGCATTTTTTACAAGCACTCTCTGGAATATTACTTCCAAAAATTTCTGCATATCTCTCATGCCTGCATCTGAACAATACTGTCTGGCAAGCATTTCAAGGACATCGTTATTTATTCTTAGTTCGCCTTCTGATAAATGGTATTTTTTCAACAGTTTAGGAACTGAGTATTCTTCAGCAATTTTTATTTTTCTCTCGAAGTCGAAATCCGGAATATGAATCACTTCAAACCTGTTTACCACAGCATCCGAAATTCCATACAGTGAGTTGGCTGTAGCGAATACCAATGTGGAAGACAGATCGAGACATCCTTCGAGATAGGTGTCATATCCCTCCAGAAGAGACAGCAGGGCATTAAAACAGTTTCCATCCCTCGCATCTTTTCCCATTTTATCGACTTCATCAATAAGCAGGACCACATCAGTAGTTCCCGCCCTGAAAAATTGTAGCGTAGCCGCTCCCGGTTCTGATTTATCGTAGATTTTATCCTCTCCTATGAGATCGAGCCCGGAACGCATAGCAGATCCTTCTATCGTTACAATAGGACGGTTTATTCCACGGGAAACAGCTTGAACCACTTCTGTTTTCCCTGTTCCGGGACTTCCTACCAGAAGAATACGACAGTTTGACTTTCCACTTCTTCTGGCAGCCATGAGTATCTCTATAATCCGTTCTGTTACGGTCTCCATTCCATAAAGGCTCGTGCTTATCTCTTTACGCAGAGAAGCAGTCGAAAAAGAAAATCCTTTCTGAACACCCGAATTAATAGTCAGAAAATATTTTAAACACTCTTTTGCATGGTGTTTCTCTTTGCTGTCCGAAGACTTTTGTAAAACTGCAAATTTCCCCTCTATGTACTCTCTATTTTCGGGACTGTAATGAGCTTTCGCCAGCTCATATTTACATCTCAGTTCGCTTTCTGTGTTGAATATCGGTGCAGGCCGTTCATCCCTTTCTTTCTGTGCATATTCGGGCGAATCAAGCTGTCTTTTGATAGATTCTTTTTGTTCTTCTGTCATACTTGAAAAAGCAGCAAGAACCTTATTATCAGGATTACGGTCCACATGCTCCAGATACTCTCGTAAAATGGGCTTGTCTGACGTTTTAATATAGGACTGGACATGATACAACTCAGTTTCCTCATCCAGGGCAAGAAAAAAACAATAGTTTTCCCCTTCCAAAGGTTCGCCCAACTGTTTTGCAAGCATCATTTCAAGGCAGCAGTTCAGTCTGCGACATTCATCTTCCTGATCGATGATATGAAACTCATACAGTAAGTTTTTCCGGAGATTATAGACTTCGGACTCGATACAAATTATATGACCAGTCTCCACTTTTGCAGTTTTAATAGCAAAGAAAGTTGTCTGTATTTCCTGGATATCTTCATCTTTCATGTTATACGCACACATACTGATCCCTCCTATCTCAACTACTGTATTTTTTACCGTAATAAATATTAGATTATTCTTAATCACCGTAATCTTGTGATAGGTTCCGTGTCCGTGAAATCATATATTCTTTCTTTCTCTTTTGCTTCTTTCATATTTTCAAAAACCGCAAACGGATCTTCTTTTACAATCCTGCAGGGAATATTAGCTAAATAGAGAAGCATCCCATCTCTTAAATCAATCTCCTCAACCACCTCATTTTTTACCCTTATTTTGTTTTTAGAATTTAAATCTTTAATAAAGTATCCATTCTCATCTTCCGCTATTATGGCATGCTTAGACGATATAAAAGGGGATTTAATTACAAAATCGCACTCTTCCGAGCTGCCTATGTAAAATCCTTTTCCAGGCAAAAAACTGATTGGTTTCTTTTTTACAGTCTCTCCTCTGTCATTGAGCATTTGAATTTCCCATGTAGGCATAATATAAGTTCCAACACGCTGTTTTCTACTGGCTCGATGTATATTTCCTTTTTTTAATTTTCTATAGCCAGAGTCACCTTCTCCTATGGTACTGCAAAGAAACTTTACAGTGAAAATGATCCCACCTATTAACGCGATAATAATAAACTGTGCCAACAAATTATTCATAACAGACTCCTCCTTTTTGTTTTCTCTATTTTAATCTATGGAGTCCTATAAAATTTTATTTTTTTACTGGTACAGTAAACCAAACATTTCCATAACTTTATCTTTTAAATCTATTCCATATCCACTTATATCTTTTTGAGAAATCAGCACTACATAATCCTGGTTGAATGCCAGAAAGTATTTTTTCACATACCCATTTGGAAGTTCTGCTGTTCCCGTTTTAGCAGATATATTGTATAAATTTATACCATAATTGTTCTCCGCTACCTTATTTAAATATTCCTTCAGAAGACTAGATGTTTCTTCGGAAATTGACTGGGTCAGACAAGTTTTTGCTCCTTCGTATAATTTATTTCCATTTAGGGAGATATCATCTACAAGATAAGGTTTTAACATTTTTCCATCATTCGCCACCGCCTGTCCAATCATTGCAATCTGCAAAGGTGTAATTAAAGTCTTCCCCTGTCCATATGCTGTATCTGCCAAAAGAGCCGATGATGCATTTTCTAAATTCCAATTCGATTTTAACGTAGTAAAATCTAACTCTATATCCTCCCCAATCAAAAAATCTTTGCCCTTTCCATTTAGTTCGGATTCTCCCAGCAGCAATGCTTCTTGTGCAAAATACACGTTTGAAGAATATCCTAATGCATCTTGCAATGATATTGATCCAAATGCAGATTCTCCACTATTTCTAACAGTGTGTCCTTGTATATCCAGCGTGCCTGAATCCTGAATAATATTATTTTCCATATTATTTTCTACAATAGAAGACGCCGTTATAATTTTGAAGACACTTCCCGGCTCCTCCATATCTTTATATCCATTTGGAAGAAAAAAACCATCTATTTTATTCCATTCTTCCATATATTCATTGATTTCATTCACATTAAATTGAGTGTCTTTCTTTGATGAGGCTAATGTTAATATCTCTCCCGAAGTTGTATTGAGTACAATTACAGACGCTTCTGTACCAGAAATCAGTTCATATGCTTTCCGCTGCAGATTATCATTAATGGTCAACTGGATTGTAGCACCTTTACCGTCCTCACCTGGCATATAAAGATATTCTTCATATCTTCCTTTGAGCCCATAAGCACCAAATGTAACATCATTATATCCAATTAACCATGAATATGCCTCGGGATATACCAGACTTCCTGTTTTGCTTTTTTCCGTGGCTTCCGAAATGATATTTCCTGATGAATCAATAATTGAACCCTCTAAAACGGATTCCCTATATATATCATTTAAAGTAGATTTTCTTAAATTATCGGTATATTCATTTACTCCACTAACTACAGAAGTCCTAGTTAACAAATAGTATAAAAAGAAAATTATACCTGTCGTTATAATTAAAATCACAATTTTAGTTCTTTCGTATAACATCTTCTGCATTATAAAAACGCTCCTTTCTTTTTTTGTTCTGTATTAACTTTGAATCAACACAAAGCATAAAAGTAATCATCAAAAAGTTTGTTAACATAGCGGTTCCTCCATCGCTTATAAAGGCCATGGGGACTCCTGTCATAACAAAAAAACCTGTGGATCCAAACATCATTAGGACAGATTCGATAAATATTGAATATGTAAAGCCTGCCACAAGTCCTTTTTCTAACTCCTGATCTGCATACAAATAAATTTTAATTCCTTCAACAAGAAGTAAAATATACAATATCACTACAATGGCAGCGACAAATACTCCCATGTATAAAATCAACGCAGGAAATACATAATCGCTTTCCGCAACAGGTATTTCAATCTTATAATTACTGCCAAATACGCCACCTAACGCCATTGCTTCTTTTGCTTTTAATCCCTGATATCCAAGATTAAATGGATCAGCTTCTGGATGTATCCATATATAAAGCCGATTTGATATTTTATCAGCCATTTGAACGACTACGTTATTTATGCCTAAATGAGATAATAGAAAGCATAGACCAAAACCAAAAAGAAGTACTATCCCCCCAGCAATTATCATGACAAAAATAGTCTTTATCTGTCTAAGAAACAAAATACAATATAAAACATATAATATACACATCACCAACAAGGTTCCCATTTCTCGAATAGCAATCAGGCCACAAAAATTTATCGCTAATATTGGCATAGTACTCAATATTTTTTTCATATCACTCCAGGAATATACCGCAAAAACTAAAGATAAATAATATATATAGATAATCTTAAATAAGATAGTAACCTGAAATGAAAAACCACCAATAATAATCCATGCATTTGTGCCATTTATATTATTTCCATATACAAACAATCCAGCATATCCCAAAATAGTAAGAGCAGCCAAAACAGGCAGTAAGATTTCTTTTCTCCACAAGTCATGTATCTTAAGATACAGAACCCAAAACATTGCAGACGCAGCAAAGCTAAGAGCCAAAATGAAAAGGAACTTCCTTCCATATTCTTTCTCCTGAACAAAGCTTTGCAAAGTAATTCCTATAAGTAAAAGAAGCAAACTGCATACTGCTATCTTAATATTTGAAGCATATTTTTTTACTACGAAAACTGTTACTGTAGCTATTAACAGGTAAAGTAATGAAACAGAAGCAAAAACATCGATATTTCCATGTCTGGATAAAATAATTCCCGCTACAAACAATTCCAATATCAAAAATAAACCTGCAATTTTAATTAAGTGGATGTCATTCAACTGTTTGAATTTTACTTTCATGACGTACCTCTCTAAATTTGTAAATATAATTACCAAGGAAAATAAGTGTACCGTCTGCTATATCAACTTGTCTTACACTTTTTCTGTCATAATAAAGCTTACATAACATTGAGTTATTGATAAGGAACATTCCTTTATTATCTTTTGAAATTATGCTCTGTAATTCATCTATGCTGTTGTCTTCGATACACATATCACACTTTTGGGAATTACCTATAGTAAACCGTCCGCCGTTGTCAATATTAATTCCCTTTTTCTGAAGCACTTGACCATTACGATTTAACTGAATAATTATGTAGGCATACTCGGAAAGATTTGATGCATTATATTGATAACCATCATTACTTTCGGTTAATTTCGTATACTTAAATTTATTATGCTGTGTATATTCCACTCGTGTAGCACCACTTGCACGAGTATTCTGAGCCAGTCTCACGGAAGATGAGAACCACCTTCACG
>NZ_JACLYY010000018.1:0-60552 GCF_016900595.1 Faecalicatena fissicatena | reverse complement strand
AAATATGGGAGTTGGCATTTTGGCAAAAAGAGTGGTGCTGGAGCTAGGGCTCCAGCACCACCTTTGTCTACAGTCTGAAATGCCTGGTTTTTCCAGGCATTTTTTATTATTAACAAATCATTCAAAAAATTCACAATTTATTTACTGAATAATAGTGGTTTTTCACAACAGAAGTGCTATAATAGGTCTCAAATCGTTATTTTTTCAATACAGGAATGGAGGAAAGATCAAATGGACAATCAATTGGCACTACTGACACTTTGCGGATCGATCATTGCTCTTCTTTTTGTGGCAAGCCGAGCGAAGAGAGTCCTGGGCTTCTCTGAGGGCACTGACCAGATGAAAAAGATCTCCGCATCCATCCACAACGGGGCTATGGCCTACTTAAGGCGCCAGTACAAGATCCTGGTGTGCTTTTTTGTCGTCATGTTCGTCATCCTCTTTGTCATGTCAGCTCTGGGACTTCTGACATGGTTCGTTCCCTTTGCCTTTGTGACAGGAGGATTTTTTTCCGGCCTCTCCGGCTTTGTAGGCATGCAGATCGCCACCAGGGCTAACGCCCGGACGGCGGCCGCCTGCCAGAGCAGTCTGAACAAGGGACTGAATGTGGCCTTCTCAGCCGGGTCTGTCATGGGCTTCACGGTGGTGGGACTGGGACTTCTGGATATCTCCATCTGGTACCTTCTGCTCCGCCTCGTCTTCCATCTTCCGCTGGAGGACCTTACAAGCACTATGCTGACCTTCGGAATGGGAGCTTCTTCCATGGCTCTGTTCGCCCGTGTGGGCGGCGGCATTTACACCAAGGCAGCCGATGTGGGCGCCGACCTGGTCGGAAAGGTGGAGGCCGGCATCCCGGAGGATGATCCCAGAAACCCGGCTGTTATCGCGGACAACGTGGGCGACAATGTGGGCGACGTAGCCGGCATGGGCGCTGACCTCTACGAGTCCTACGTGGGCTCCATCCTCTCCGCCTGCTCCCTGGGCGTCATCGCCTTTGACAAGGTGGCCTCTGTGGACAGCGTCAACGCCGTGGTAATCCCCATGGTCCTGGCCGCTGTGGGCGTGCTGGCATCCATCATCGGCTCCCTGCTGGTAAAGACAGGGGAGAGCACAGACCAGAGCACTCTTCTTAAGGCTCTGCGCCGCGGAACCAACACGAGCGCCCTGATCATCGCGGTCATCGCCTTCCCGCTTGTATGGTTTATCCTTGGAAGGGAGTTCATCGGCGTGTACTTCGCCATCCTGGGCGGACTGCTGGCAGGCGTGCTGATCGGCTTCTTTACCGAGTACTTTACATCTGATACATACAAACCGACCCAGAACCTGGCAGACAAATCCGAGACCGGCTCCGCCACCATCATCATCGGCGGGCTGAGCCTTGGCATGCTGTCCACCGCGGTTCCCATCATCATTATCGCCGTGTGCGTCATGGCTGCCTACGCCTTCTCCGGCGGCTTTATCGAGTCCACAAGAGGCCTCTACGGCATTGCCCTGGCAGCTGTGGGTATGCTCTCCACGCTGGGTATCACGCTGGCCACAGACGCCTACGGTCCCATCGCTGACAACGCCGGAGGAATCGCCGAGATGGCAGGTCTGGAGGAGACCGTGCGCCAGCGCACCGACGCCCTGGACTCCCTGGGCAATACGACGGCCGCCACAGGAAAGGGCTTCGCCATCGGAAGCGCTGCCCTCACCGCCCTGGCTCTCATCGCCTCCTATGTGGAGAAGGTGCAGGAGGTAGGCGGCAGCGATGTGGTTCTGGACATGAGCGTCATGAACCCCACCGTTCTTGTGGGCATCTTCATCGGCGCCTGCCTGCCCTTCGTCTTCGCAGCACTCACCATGTCCTCTGTAGGCCGCGCGGCACAGAGCATCGTTGTTGAGGTGCGCCGCCAGTTTAAGGAGATCAAGGGCCTGATGGAGGGGAAGGCTGACGCGGACTACGAGACATGCGTGGACATCTGCACAAAGGCCAGCCTCCACGAGATGATCCTCCCCACTCTGCTGGCCATCGTGACCCCTGTGGTGACGGGACTGATCCTTGGCTACAACGGCGTCATCGGCCTTCTCACAGGCTCCACGGCAACCGGCTTCCTGATGGCCATCTTCATGGCGAACGCGGGCGGCGCCTGGGACAATGCCAAGAAGTACATTGAGAGCGGAAAGCACGGCGGCAAGGGAAGCGAGCAGCATAAGGCCGCTGTAGTGGGCGACACAGTAGGCGATCCATTCAAGGATACGTCAGGGCCCTCCATCAACATCCTCATCAAGCTGCTGTCCATGGTCTCCATCGTGTTTGCAGCGCTTGTTGTAAACTATCATATATTCTGACAGAGACGAAAAAAAGACCGGGCGGAAATGCCCGGTTCTTTCATGTCTCTTTCACTTATCTTGTCTGTGAGATCAATATACCAGTGGAAGATTAAAGAGAAAAATATTTTTTATTTCCAGATCCAGCACATGCCGTTGTAGAAGTACTGCTGCGCATACTCCCCGCTGTGGGTGCCGCCTCGCCTAAAGTAACTGGCTCGCTTGCTGTGTCTGACTCCTCAGCCCGGGGCTGCACCTTCTCTATATCCTGCTCCTGACTCCCGCCAGGGAAAGAGAGGACATAGAGAACAGGAAAATACAAAGCGCTGTCTTTTGCATGGAACATCCATCTCCTTGCCTGCATTGTATTTTCCTTCACTCCACAGTCTCCAGGGTGACAGAGCCGCTGCCCTCAATCTTCAGCTCCCGCTCTTTCTTTTCAAGATACAGCCTCGTGGTGAACACCATCTCACCGCCGTTGACAAAGATCTCGGCGATGGAGCTGTCCACCAGGATGAGGAGCCGATCCACAGGTTCCTCCAGACGCCCGGTGCGGGCTTTACGGCCGCCTCCGCAGGCGGAGGGCTCTCCCTCTTCATTTATATAGGATAGTGTCACTGTGTCCCGGTCCGCCTGTATGGCAAGTCCGTTCCCGGGTGTCCCAAGGAGGACTCCCGCGCTTCCGCCGCTAATGTCCCTGATATCCAGCCGGACTGCCCGGCTGCTCCAGCGAAACGGCTCTCCGCCGCTTGGGTCTTCTTTCCTCCAGGGGAGACCAAAAATCTCCCGGACCGGCCGCTGGATGACCCGGCCCCTCTCAAGGGTCAGCTCCCTTGGCAGGGTGAGGCAGTGCTGCCAGCCGTTTTTTACAGACAGGTTTGCGTGCTCCTCCTGGGTATCCGGGACACCGGCCCAGCCGATCAGAATGCGTCTGCCGTCCTCCGCCTGAAAGGTCTGGGGCGCGTAGAAGTCAAATCCCATATCCCACTCTGTGAATGTCTCCTCCGGTCTGCCGCCGGACAGGAAGCCCCATCCGGACTGGTATCTGTTCTGGAACCGCTCTTTTTCATGGGCCAGCCCCTGTGGGCTGAAGGAGAGGATTTTCCTCTCTTCCTCCCCCTCTCCGAGGGAAAAGATGTCCGGGCACTCCCACATGTAGCCGAAATACTGCTTCGGGAAGATCTCCCGCTCCAGCGACCAGCTGTGCATATCTGCCGAGGAGTAGACAAGGACTCCCCCCTCGTCCCGGCGCTCTCCGTCTTCCTTCCAGGCTCTTCTCCTTGCGCCCAGCACCATGTGATACCGGCCCTCCTCCTTCCACACCTTGGGATCCCGGACATGCTGGGTGATGTCCGCCGGGTAGTCCTTCATCTCAAGGACCTTCTCCTTTTGGGACATGTGCTGTCCGTCCGGGCTCTCCACCAGGATCTGGGTGGAAATCCTCCCCGCGTCAATGTAGTCGTAGTCCCCGGGGAGCTTCACGTTTCCCGTGTAGAAGAGGTACAGCCTGCCATCCTCCACCAGCGCGGAGCCGGAGTAGACGCCGCCTGCGTCCTCCGGGATGTCTGTGGTCAGGACAGGCTCTTTGTACTCCCAGTGGAGGAGATCCTGGCTCACACAGTGGCCCCAGAAGCCGCCTCCGCCGTTTACGCTTAAAGGGGAATACTGAAAATAGGCGTGGAAGATGCCCTGGAACTGGCACAGTCCGTTGGGATCGTTGATCCAGCCCACCGGGGGCATGATGTGAAATCTTGTCCGGAAGGGACAGCTCTTCACTGTCCCTTCCATAGACTGCTCCTGCTCCCGGGCCTTTTCCATCATTTCCTTTGTCTTTTCATTCATAGTCATTATCCCTGCATAGCGACAACCGCGATCCTGTCGCCTGCCGCCACGGTCCTTTCCGCGTCTCTTACCAGCTGGGTGCCCTCCACAGGCTCTGTGAATATCAAGCAGGCGGCTGTGTCATACCCCTCCGCTTTGATCTTCTCCATGTCAAAGTCCAGCAGATAGTCGCCCTGTTTCACCTGCTGTCCCTCGGTCACATGGGCGGTGAAATATTTTCCTCCCAGATTGACTGTGTCAATGCCCACATGGATGAGAAAGCCGCTGCCGGCCTTCGTCCGCAGGGCAATGGCGTGCTTTGTGTCCATGACCATCTCCACTGTGCTGTCCGCAGGGGCGTAGATCTTCCCCTCCGCAGGCAGGATAGCCACCCCGTCTCCCAACACCTTCTGGGCAAAGGTGGGGTCGTTCACCTTCTCAATGCCGACCAGCTCGCCCGGCACGTAGGCCTTTATCTCCTCCGGGAAATCCGCCGCCTTGTCGGATACAGGCTGCCCGGATACCTGCTGGGCAGATGTCTCCTCCGCCGGCGATGCCGCTGCACCAGGCGCCGTCTCCTTCGGTGCCGTCCGTGCGGGTTCCTGGTTTGCCTTTCCCCTGAAGCCTATGCTCAGGAGTATGGTGAAGAGGAAGCCCGCTGCCAGAGCCACCACGTGGGCGATGATATAGTTGATATAGCCGTTGTGGGCCGGGTCCGCCAGGGCAAGTCCGGGCACCACAGTGGTTCCGAAGCCGAGGGCTGCCAGGTCTGTGACGTAGACGATCACGCCGCCCACTGCTCCGCCCAGGCAACCGCCGATGATGGGGTAGCGATACCGCAGGTTCACACCGAAGAGAGCCGGCTCGGTGATGCCGAACAGTACAGAGATAAAGCTGGGTATACAGAGCTCCCTCGTCTTAGCCTCCTTAAAGTGCCCCGCAAGATAGCCGAGGACAGCGCCGCCCTGAGCGATGATGGCCACAGACATGAGGGGATTTAGGAAGTTTCTTCCCGTATCCACCAGGAGCTGAGACTCGATGGCACCGAACACATGGTGCAGTCCGGTGATGACGATGAGCTGCTGCACGCCGGAGAAGGCGGCGTAGCCAATCACGCCCAGATTTTCCGTCATCCACACGAGCACGGCCGTAATCCCGTTTGCCAGCCCCCGCCCGATGGGCCCGATGATCATGAACAGCAAAAACGAGCTGACCAGGGTGGTCAGAAGGGGCGATACGAGAAGACGGATCACCTCCGGTATCTTCCGCTCAAAGAAAATGTCCAGCTTGGCTGTCACGATGCCGATGAGCAGGGCCACGATGATGCCGCCCTGGAAGCCGATGAGCTCCACCGGCAGTCCGAAAATGTGCAGGGTCGTGACCTCCACTGTCCCCTGGGCCGCCGCGTTGGCGTCCGCCAGGCTGTTGGTCAGCATGATGCAGCCAATGACAAGTCCCATGATGGGCCGGCCGCCGAACCGCTTCACTGTGCTGTAGGCCACGCAGAGGGGCAGGAACCCGAAGATGGCGCCGGATGAAATATTGATCAGCCTGGACAGGCCATAGAGCGTGTCGTTGTTCTGCACAAACTCAATATTTCCAAGCACACTGGAAAGACCGGTCAGAAGAGCCGCCGCCAGGATGCCCGGCATGATCTCGATAAACACATCCGATAGGGCCTTGACCGCTCTCTGGAGAGGGTTCATCCTCTTGTTTGCCTTTGTCTTCAGGTCTCCCAGGCTCATGCTGTCCATGTGCAGGTACTCCGCCAGTACCTGGCACACATCGTTGACCAGGCCGGCTCCGAAGATGATCTGCAGCTGGTCTCCCGCCACAAACACACCCTTTGCCAGGTCCACCTCCTCGATGGCCTTTGTGTCCGCCTTGTCGTTGTCCTCCAGCACGAGGCGCAGCCTGGTGGCACAGTGGGCTATGCCCAGGATGTTGCTGCGCCCGCCGCAAAGGCGGACAATGTCTTCCGCTATCTTCTCATAGCGCTGTCTCTTTTCCGCATCCATTACTATTCCTCCTATTCCCTGTATCATGCGTATGTTTCCGCGAACAAACATCTTGTCGAGAGCTCTCTTCCATTTGTTCTTGTAATTATGATTATAGTTGGATATACTAAAGATAATATAGACAAATGTTGTATATCTATGTTATTTTGTTGGTTCTTTCCATAGAAGGAGGCTCTATGAAGGATTACATTTTTTCCAACGACTTTTCCAGAAACCTGGACGCCATGATCTACACCTGCGGCTACGAGACGTGTCGGCCCTCCCACAGCTACGGCCCCGCCGTGCGCAGCGGCTACATGATCCACTATATCCTGAAGGGGAAGGGCGTCTACAAGACCGGCGGACATATCTATCCCCTGTCGGAGGGGGACGCTTTCCTCATTTGCCCCAACGAGCTGATCTACTACGAGGCGGACAAATACAATCCATGGACCTACACCTGGATCGGCTTCCAGGGCGTGAAGATGGAGCAGTACCTGAAGCGCACCTCCCTCCTCGACACCCCCTGCTTCCACTACGGGAAGGACGACCGGGTCCGGCTCTGCCACGAAAAGATGTTCGAGGCCTCCAAGCTGCCCCACAACCGGGATCTGATGATGAACAGCGTCATGTACGAGTACCTGTACCTGCTGGCCAGCAAATTTCCCCGGACCTACATTCCCCCGAAGGAGAAGAAGATCTCCTACGTGGAGGAGGCCCTCCGGTATATTGAAAACAATTACGACGGGGATGTCAACATCCAGGTCATCGCTGACCGCCTGAACATCGAGCGCACCTACCTGTACCGCCTCTTCAAGACCATCACCGGGGTCTCACCCCAGGAGTACCTGCTGGACTTCAGGCTCCGCCGGGCCTGCAGCCTTCTGGAGAGCACGGACCTGTCCGTCAGCTACATAGCCCGTTCCGTGGGGTACGAGGACGCCCTCTATTTCTCCCGCCTTTTTAAGCAAAAAAAGGGGCGCACCCCTACCCGATACAGGCAGGAGTGCACCCGCGAGAAGCCTGCGCCTTCATCAGACCCACAGACCCCCGCTAAAGAGCGCTGAAAGGTGCAAAAAATGCACCGAAAATACTACAGCTCGATCAGCTCGTACTCCCGGGAGCCAACTCCCAGGTCTGCGGCCGCCTCGATGGTGTGGATGCCATTGCGGCTGTTCACCCGCTCCATAAAGTGGTCGCGCCCCGGATCATCGGAGTTCATGACCAGATCAATGCAGGCCTGGTCAATGGCCACCGGGTCTGTGGAGGCCAGGATGCCGATATCCTTCATGCACGGGTCCTCCGCCACAACGCAGCAGTCACAGTCCACAGAAAGATTTTTCATGACATTGATGAACGCGATCTTTCCAGCAAAATGATCCACCACACTGGAGGCTGCGTCCGCCATGGCCTCCGGGAAGACAACGCTGGACGCGTGCTGCTTCCATGTCTCAAACCGGTCGTCTGTCTTTCCGGCAGAGTGGATCAGCGCCTTGCCCGCCCGGGATGCACAGCCGATGGCGAGCTGCTTGAGGGCTCCGCCGTAGCCTCCCATGGGATGTCCCTTGAAGTGGGCCAGCACAAGCATGGAGTCGTAGTTCTCAATGTGCTTCCCCAGCTTGTTCTCCTTCAGGATCTTTCCGCCCGGAACAGGCCACACCACATCCGGCCCCTCCGCGTCCATCAGATCCACGTCAAAATATTTTGTCCAGCCGTGCTCCTCCAGCAGCTGAAGATGAGAGGGAGTATTGTCACGCATGCCGCCTGCCGCGTCGCCGTAGGCTGTATTGCACTCCACAATGGTTCCCTTGATCTTGTCCACCATAGGCTTCCAGAATTCAGGGCGGAGGAAATTCTGGTTCCCCTTCTCCCCGGAGTGAACCTTCACAGCCACCTTTCCGGGAAGCTCCACGCCCAGCGCATTGTACATTTCAACCACCTTCTCAGGTGTGATCTCTCTTGTAAAATATACTTTTGATTTCATGATCTCATTTCCCTCGCTTTCCTGCCGTCTGCACATGAGATGGCATCCGTATTCTGTTTTTATTCTAGCACCTAAAGTTAGCTTAAGGTCAAGCCCTTTCCAGGCAAAATTTTATCCAGGGATAAGAAGATGTGATATTCAGAAAAAGAATACCTTCCAGGCATAGAAGAGGATAAATTATAAGCATTAGACATCTCGCCTTCTCCATACTACAATGAAAACATCCAGAAAGGAGGCGTCAAATGACCATTGATGAAGTGAGCAGGTGCTGCGGCATCCCCCTCAAAGTCCTGCAGGAATATGACAACGCGGACCCGGAGCGTCTGAGCGTGCTCATCACCCTGCACCAGATCGGCTTTGAGAGCGCCGAGATAGAAGCCTACATGAAGCTGCTGGAAAAAGAGGACAGCGATGGCCAGCGCCTCCGGATACTTGAGCGGAAGCGGCGCAGACTTCTCGATGAGATCCATTTCCAGGAAAAGCAGCTCAGCCAGCTGGACTATCTCCGCTACAGCATCCGCAAAAAGCAAAGTAAAAAAACAACTATTTAAGGAGGCATTTTTCATGAAAATTCAGGACAAAGAGACTTTTGACAAGGCGAATGTATTCGGGCAGGGTCAGGCAAACAACGCCTACGCCCAGTATTTTATCGGAAATTCCTATTTAAATCCGCTGACTGACCCAAAGGAGTGCGGCGTCGGCCTGGCCAACGTCACCTTTGAGCCGGGATGCCGCAACAACTGGCACATCCACCACGCAAAGACAGGCGGCGGACAGATCCTCGTCTGCACAGCTGGCAGCGGCTGGTATCAGGAGGAGGGCAAGGAGCCTGTCAGCCTGGAGCCCGGCACGGTCATCGTCATCCCGGCTGAGGTCAAGCACTGGCACGGCGCCAAGGCTGACAGCTGGTTCTCCCACATCGCCTTTGAGGCTCCCGGCACAGAGACAAGCAACGAGTGGCTGGAGCCGGTGGACGACGAGACATACGCCAACCTGGGCTAAACTGAGCAAAACGGAAATAACTTGGTGATTGCCTTACAGCGGGATTTATCTTATACTTAACTGTGTTGAAAAAATATTGGGAAACACAGTTGAAAGGAGACTACTCACATGAATTTTATATATCCCGCTGTCTTCCGCAAAAGGGAAGACGGAAAGTACCACGCGACCTTCCCGGACCTGGCATGCTGCGAGGCTGTCGGCGACACCCTGGACGACGCCATTGATAACGCCAACGAGGCGGCCCGCAATTGGATCTCCGTGGAGCTGGAGGAAGAGGAGCCGGACATGCCCTGCGTCTCCGACCTGGAGGACATCCCCGTCGGGGAGGGCGATATCGTCCGCAACATCTCTGTCAATATCCGCTTCTACGAGGGCTGGGACGAGTAGAGCCGGCCGGACAGGAAGCTGTACAGGTTCCGGTTTGTCGTCTGGTTGATCCTGCTGTCCTCCAGGAATTCCCGCAGGGGCTCCTGGAGGCTGCACTCGCCGCATATATCCACGCCGATCACCTTCTGGTTCGCGAACACGCCTGAGAGCAGCCTCTCCAGCGTTCTGACCGACATGCCTCCCTGGTTCCAGTTTGTCCTGGCTCCATACCGGTCCAGCACATCCTTGTCTATGGAAATGTAGGCGGGGAGGCTCATGTCGATCCTTTTTATCTCATTTTCAGCCGTCTGCTCGCCGGCCTCCTGGAGGCTGACGCAGACGGCCTTCTTTCTCATCCTGTCGGGAAGCTCCCGGACTGTCTTTGGATCCGGCCCGATGAGTATCATCTGTCTCAGATACGGATTTTTCCACAGCAGCTCGCCCGCCCAGCTTCCGCAGCTGGTCAGCTCATGGATGAGGGGCTGCTGCATGTCGCTGTGATGGTCGAACAGCACAAGGGAAAAAGGGATCCGGATCTTTTCCACAAATAATTTTGTCACATAGTGGTAATTCCCATTGTCCAGAAAATGAATGCCCTCCGGCCCAAAGCCCTGCAGGCGCCGCCGGATCTCCTCCTGTGCCTCCGGGGAACAGTACATGTCCGTCCCCCGGATGTCGCTCATATCGATCCTTGTGATATCGTCTGCCTCTTTTTCAATTCCCTCCGGGTAGATATGGGTAAAATCAAGCAGCAGGTTCTGTGTCTTTTCCAAATCACTCCCTCCCTCTGTCCTAGCCCTGGGCCGCAAAATTACCCGTGTAGAGCTGGTAGTATTTTCCTTTCTTCTCGATCAGCTCGTCGTGGGTTCCTCTCTCGATGATGCGCCCCTGCTCCATGACCATGATGCAGTCGGAGTTCTTGACCGTGGAAAGCCTGTGGGCGATGACAAAGGTGGTCCGCCCCTTCATCAGGGCGTCCATGCCTGCCTGCACCAGCTTCTCGGTTCGGGTATCGATGGAGGATGTGGCCTCATCCAGGATCAGGGCCGGCGGGTCTGCCACAGCCGCCCGGGCGATGGCCAGAAGCTGCCTCTGTCCCTGGCTCAGATTGGAGCCGTCGCCGGTGAGCATGGTGTCATAGCCGTCCGGCAGACGCCGGATAAATCCGTCCGCATTGGCCAGCCTGGCTGCCCGGATACACTCCTCGTCTGTGGCGTCCAGCTTTCCGTAGCGGATGTTGTCCATGACTGTCCCGGTGAACAGGTGGGTGTCCTGGAGCACCATGCCCAGTGACCGGCGCAGGTCCGGCTTCTTGATCTTGTTGATGTTGATGCCGTCGTAGCGGATCTTTCCGTCCGCAATGTCGTAGAACCGGTTGATCAGGTTGGTGATGGTCGTCTTGCCGGCTCCCGTGGCTCCGACAAAGGCAATCTTCTGTCCCGGCTTCGCGTAGAGGCTGATATTGTGGAGAACGATCTTCTCGTCTGTGTAGCCGAAATCCACATCGTCAAACACAACGCCGCCCTCCTGCCTTGTGTAGGTGACTGTGCCCTCCGCCTTGTGGGGGTGCTTCCACGCCCACAGGTTGGTGCGCACGTCGGACTCTGTAAGCTGCCCGTTCTCGTCCTCCTTGGCGTTGACCAGCTCCACATAGCCCTCGTCCATCTCCGGCTCCTGATCCATCAGGTCAAAGACACGCTGGGCGCCGGCTGCGGCGTTGACGACAAAGTTGAGCTGCTGGCTCACCTGGGTGATGGGGTTGGTAAAGCTCTTGTTCAGTCCCACGAATGTGACCACTGTTCCGATGGTGACGCCGGCCAGGCCGTTGATGCCCAGAATGGCGCCTACGATGGCAACCAGGGCGTAGCTGATCCAGCCGATATTGGCGTTCACAGGCATCAGCAGGTTGGCGTACCGGTTGGCCTTGTTGGCGCTGTTCCGGAGCCTCTCATTGACCTTGTGGAAATCCTCCATGGCCGCCTGCTCGTGGCAGAACACCTTGACTACCTTCTGGCCGTCCAGCATCTCCTCGATGAATCCGTCCACGGCTCCCAGGTCGATCTGCTGGCGGACATAGTATTTTCCGGACAGCTGTGAGAACTTGGATGTCACAAAGAGCATGACCGCGGCCGTCAGTATGGAGATCACGGTCAGGGCCGGGTTCAGCACGATCATGGTGACCAGGGTGGCCGCCATGGTGATCACAGAGTTAATGATCTGTGGAACGCTCTGGCTGAGCATCTGCCGCAGAGTGTCCACATCGTTTGTGTACACGGACATGATGTCGCCGTGGGCGTGGGTGTCAAAATACTTGATGGGCAGGGACTCCATCCTGCGGAACAGGTCATCCCTCAGATGGAGCATCGTGCCTTGGCTCACATTGACCATAATGCGGTTGTAGGCAAAGGCTGTGATCACACCGCCCGCCATGATGCAGGCCAGGCGGAACAGGTCAGAGGCCAGCCCACTGAAATCGTCCGTCCCGTTCTGCAGCATGGGCGTGATATAGTCATCCACCAGCGTCTGGGGGAATGTGGCCCCCACCACTGTCGCGATGGCAGTGAGCAGAATACAGACAATGACAATGAAAAACGGAATTTTATAGTAATGGAGCATGTACCGGATGACCCTGCTGATCAGCTTTGTCGCTCTGGCTGACCTGGCCTGGGACTGCTGCTCGTTCTTTTTCTCATTCATAGACATAGATCCTCTTCCTCCTTTCTGATTTACGCCGGCTGGTCGAAGTCGCCGCCGCCCTCCATCTGGGAGCTGTAGATCTCCTGGTAGATGGCGTTGTTCTTCAGCAGATTTTCATGAGTGTCAAAGGCATCGACCCTGCCCTCGTCCAGCACAAGGATGCGGTCAGCGGACTGTACGCTGGAAATCCTCTGGGCGATGATGATCTTTGTGGTGCCCGGTATCTTCTTTGCAAATGCCTCCCGGATACTGGCGTCTGTGGCTGTGTCCACGGCACTTGTGGAGTCGTCCAGGATCAGCACCTTGGGCTTCTTCAGGAGAGCCCTGGCGATACACAGTCTCTGCTTCTGTCCGCCGGACACATTGGAGCCGCCCCGCTCGATCTTTGTCTGGTAGCCTCTTGGCATCCTGTCGATGAACTCGTCAGCGCAGGCTGCCTTGCAGGCCTCGATGCACTCCTCCTCGGTGGCCTCCGGGTTGCCCCAGCGCAGATTGTCCAGGATGCTGCCGGAGAACAGGGTGTTCTTCTGGAGCACGACAGACACCTGATTTCTCAGAACCTCTGTGTCGTACTGGCGGACGTCCACGCCGCCCACGCAGACAGAGCCCTCGTCCACATCGTAGAGACGGCAGATCAGGTTCACCAGGCTGCTCTTTCCGGAGCCGGTGCCCCCGATGACGCCCACAGTCTCGCCGCTTTTGATGTGAAGGTCAATGTCGGAGAGCGCGTTCTTGCCGCTTCCGTGCTTGTAGGAGAAATTTACGTGGTTGAAATCAATGCGCCCGTCTTCCACTTCCATGACGGGATCCTCCGGGTCGTGCAGGTCTGCCTTCTCGTCCAGCACCTCGCCGATACGGCGGATACTGGCCATGGACATACTGATCATGACCACCACCATGGAGAGCATCATAAGGCTCATGAGGAGCGCCATGATATAGCTGAACAGACTGGTCAGATCTCCGGTTGTCATGGAGCCGCCCACGATAAATTTGGCTCCGAACCAGGACACGGAGATGATGCAGAAGTAAACCGCCACCATCATGGCCGGGTTGTTGAAGGCCAGGAGCCCCTCCGCCTTGACGGACAGGTCGTAGAGCATCTTTGAGGCCTTAGAGAATTTCACATTCTCGTAATCTTCACGGACAAACGCCTTCACAACGCGGATGGCAGTCACATTTTCCTGGACGCTGGCGTTCAGGTCATCGTACCTTCTGAACACCTGTCTGAAGATCTTCAGCGTAACCACCATGATGGAGCCGATGACCACCAGAAGGAAGACAACCGCGATCAGGAACATGGCGCTCAGGCGCGGGCTTATGATCAGGCACATGGCAAAGCTGAAGATCAGGTTCAGGGGAGCCCGGACAGCCACACGGATCACCATCATGTAGGCGTTCTGCACATTGGTGATATCTGTGGTCATACGGGTCACAAGCCCCGGCACGCTGAATTTGTCGATATTTGAAAATGAAAATGTCTGGATATTGGCGTAGATCGCCTCACGCAGATTGGCCGACAGTCCCGAGGAGGCGCTGGCCGCGTTCTTTCCGGCCATGGCGCCGAAAAACAGACTCAGAAACGCCATCAGGACCATCAGGCCGCCGTAGCGGTAGACGACGCCCAGATTGCTGGCCTCCAGACCTCTGTCTATGATAATGGCGGTGACAAAGGGCATCAAGATTTCCATGATAACTTCAAGAGCGGTGAGGCCTATACATAGAAAGGTGTCCCGCTTATACTGTCCCAGCTGCTGTAATACTTTTCTCACTGTAAGTTAACCTCCTGTCTTTTTTCGATTGGCTGTGTTCCATTTCCGTCAGATGCACCAGAAGCTTCCTCTCCAGCTTCCACAGCTGCTCCTTCTCCCGCTGATCCAGCACGCTGCAGATCTCGGTCTCCATCTCGCCGGCCCTCTGAAGGAGCTTGGCGCCTTCTTCCATGAGCTTTTCTGTGGGAAGGATCTTTTTCTTCCGAATGTCAGCCGGATCCTCCTGGAAGAGAATGTAGCCTGTCTTTCTCATCTTCTTGAGCAGGGTGGAAAGCGTCGACTTGGATAATCCGATCTCGTGGCACAGCTCTGTGAGGTAAGTGCCCTCCGGGTGATGCCGCAGGATGTAGACCATAAAGTACGCCTGCACTCCACTCATCTCCGGATTACCCAGATGAGCGTCCAGCTGCAATGTCAGATCCAGCCCGATCTTCTTCATCATAAAGAGCAGCTCTTCCGTTCTGAACTTTTCTGTCATCTTTAATCAACACCTCCTGTATGCTTCCGGGTGGAACTGTTCGCGTAAAAACTGTTCACAGCCTTATCTTTTTCCCATACAAGATTTTATCGCTGAATACTGGAAATGTGAAATTCAAAAATGTTATAATCTATAAAAGAATTTTATTGTACAGGAAAGGAGTCTTTTATGAATACAGTACAGTTGGAATGTTTCCTGGCGGTAGCGGAGCATCTGAACTTCTCAAAGGCGTCCAGGGAGCTGAAGATCACACAGCCCGCTGTCAGCCATCAGATCCAGTCCCTGGAAGAGGAGCTGGGGGTGAAGCTCTTCGTCCGCACCAGCAAGAGCGTCGCCCTGACCCAGGAGGGCATCCTCTTTGCTCCCGACGCGCAGCTGATCCTGCGGACCGCCCTGTCGGCCAGGGAGAGGCTGGGACGCCACGAGCACTTTATCCCCCTGGAGCTTGGATGCCACAACAGCATGGAGGCGGATCTCTTCCCCCCGGTCCTCCAAAGGCTGGGGGAGGAGTTTCCCCTGCTGCGGCCCAACATCCGCCTGGTCCCCTTCCCCTCTCTTCTCAGTCTGGTGGAAACTGACCAGATCCACGCCGCCCTCGGCATCCGGCAGGACCAGAAGAAATCCATCCTCCTCTTCCGGGAGCTCTGCACGGTTCCTTTTGCCTGCATCTGTCATCCGTCCCACCCTCTGGCGCAGCACGAGTCTCTCCGGAAAAGGGATCTGACCGGGAATTTTATCGCCTGCTCTCCCCGGCAGATCCACGACACGATCTTCACTATACAGAACAGTATCCTGGCCGGACTTCCGCCGCAGCAGCGCTATGTGACCGGAAGCATCGAGAGCGCCTTCACCCTTGCGAAGGCCCGGTTCGGCTATACGCTGTACCCGGACATACCCCGTGCCAGGGTGGAGGGACTGCGCTACATTCCCGTCACCGGCCTGCCCCAGGTCACCTTCGGCGTCTACTACCAGCAGAAGAACGACCACCCGGTGCTGCGCCGCTTCCTCACCCTGCTGACGCAGAGCGTCCAAAGCTGAGGCTGAAATCTCTTCTCTTTTCGGCCCTCAAAAGGGAGCCAAAGACAGGCAGGAAACACCATGAACAACAAAAAGGACTTAATTCCACAGCCTCTCAGAGACTGCATGGCATTAAGTCCTCTTCTATATCATTTTCTATTTATCCTGCTTGTACTTTTTATACTCCTTCAGCTCTCTTCGCATGTACCTCGCCAGCTCCCTGTGGGACATGCCCCCGTACTTTTTCCGCATGTCGGCGCGGCTCTGACCTGTCTCCATGTCCTCCCTCCCTTTCTTTGGATCAGGCGCCCCTTAAGCAGGATTTCTCCTACAGTACCCTCTCTATATTTCTGTTCATTTTCCGGGCCGCGGAGGCCAGTGCCTTCTTCTCCTCGTCCCCTGTCAGGGGGATTTGTCAGTCGTTTCTTCTCCGGGCATTTCTTCCCCGGCCTTGTCACTGTCCTGCGGCCCGCCGGCATCAGGGCCGATGGAGTCCGGCTCCTTTATGGCTTCATCCTCCGCAGCCACACCCTCCTCAGTCATGTTTTCCGCGGCTCCATTTTCCACTGTCTCATTTTCCGCCGCCTTATCTTCCACTGCCTCGTTTTCTGCGGTTCCATCTTCTTCGGTCCCGGCTTCCACAGTCACATTCTCCAGCAGCACCCTCCCGGACCTTCCGGCCAAAAGAGCCTGGACGTCAGAGCCCTCCTCAGAGAGGATGGTCAGATTTCTGACCAGCGTATACTGCAGATTGCCGAAAAGAGGGCCCTGCAGACCTGTGATCTGGTGTCCATTTCCATCCAGCACACCCATAAACCGCTCCGGGATATAGCTTCCGCCGGACAGCTCCAGACCGCCAAAATCCAGGTCCTCATCCAGCCGATAGTACCCGTATGGGTTGTCCGCGGCCAGCCGGACCAGCTCCTCCGCCGAGGAGACAGTGTGCACAGCAGGGCTCTGGTAAATGCCTCCCTGGCTGAAATCGCCGGTCACACGCTTGACGATACCGTAGAGAGTCCGCTTCAGATCAGTGCTCCTTTCCGTATTGCCATTAGCCGCGTCCTCCTCAAAGGCCGCCCGGAACCGGGCGATGATCTCATCCTTGTCAAAATAGGGGATCTCATCCACCCTTTGCGCCGCCTCCCTGTAGCGCCCCAGCTTGTACGATTCCCACGTAATGCCCGGGTCGCCGGTGATCTTTCGCAGGGCGTCCAGGTCGTTCTCACTGAGAGCAGACATATAGACCATGTAGCCCTTCTCGTAGCCTGCCAGCCCCAGCATCTCCTGTCCCAGCCGCTTGAAGGAGTGGGTGTCCGGCGAGCCCTGGTCGTTGTGCGACTGGTACCAGTTCATAGTGTAAAAGGACTCAAATCCGTAGCTTCCGTCTGTGGCCGTCCCTACCTTCTCCGGGTAGGACGCGCCGGTCCGGATGGAGATCCGGTTGTCCCACAGGGCCTCCATGCTCCTTAGATCCATGGAGGCGGCCTCCTCCTCTGTCAGTCTCCTGTAGACTGTGCTCATGGAGTCCTCTCCTCCGGGCGTGTGCTCCGCCGTCACGGCCACCGCCGCCTGCTGCCGGGGCGTCAGCTGGAAGAAGGCCTGGGCCGCCAGATAGTCCAGCGCGTAGCCTGTGTCAAACATCTCCCTGTAGTAGCTGTGAACCTTCTCCGCAGAGTCGATCCTCTCATAGCTGAAGTTGTTTGTCATCTCTGTTCCCATGTCATTGACCCTGGAAATGTTGAATACCATGATGCCGTCCCGCATCTCCTGAGCTATGTTGCCATCCGCATGGGCCTCCCCGCCGGTCCCTTTTCTCCTGCCGGCGCCGCCGTAAAAATATCTGCCGTCCTGGTTGTGGGCCGTCTCGTGGCTGAAGGTAAAGAAAATATAGTCGCTTGTCCCCAGAGCCGGGGTGTGCATCCAGATGACGATGCTGCCGTCCGCCACGGCGGCGCTGTCGTTGAGGGCGCTGAGCATATGCCCTGCCTCGTACACCCACTTCATGACCGGATCCGCCGTAGTCCCCTTCTCCTGTATGCCCGGGGACACAGCTCCGCCTCCCGGGAAGCCCAGCCTGGTATCATACTGCACATTTACAAAGCTGTTCAGCTGCCGGGCCGCGCTGCTCATCCACCTGGAGGAGACGCCGTAGAAAATCCCCATCTTTTCCGCATAGGCCTTTGCTATCTGCCGGATGCGCTCCCTCTCCCGGCCATCCTTCACAAGATACTCCGGATACCGGTTCATGCTGCCCACAAGGAGCTGGGAGGGCACGGAGATCATATACATATCCTCCTGAGGAGCTGTCAGAATGTGGAGCACCAGGCTTTTTCTCCTCTCCTCCAGGCCGCACAGGTTATCCCATACGCGCCATCGGATCAGGCCCTTCTCATCTCCCTGGGCCGCCTGCTCCACAAGAACACCCGCAAAGCTGTCACTGAACCAGTCGTTTGGATCCTCATAGCCGGCAATGCCTGCGGACAGGCTGCCCAGGAAATCTGTCAGCTCCTGGCCTGTATAATTTTTCAGCACACTGCTGTAGAAAGCGTGGGCCTAGTTCGTGTCCCGCTGCCCGGCAGGGGCGGATAAAAGCTGGTCTGTCAGCGTTTCCGCTGTCATGTCCTTCGCGATCTGGTCTCCGTGGAAAAAGAGGAGCTCGCTCAGATAGACGCCGCCGTAGCTGATCCGGTACCACTTGTCATAATAGTTATATGCGTAGAGGCTCCTCTTCAGCCGTTCCGCATCCTCCATCCTCTCCCGGGCCAGCTCCCGCACAGCCGGGTGGCTGCTGTAGGTGGGGTATCTGTCCCCGGAGGAGAAGAGCTTCTCCAGCATCCCCTCCATGTCCGCTTTGATTTTTTCATTATAATAATCCCCGTAAAGGCGGCTCTCCTCCTCTTCTGTAAGCGCTGAGATGTCCGACGCGTAGTCCCAGGCGGCAGTCGAAGCGGCAATCCCGCTCAGAAACGAAGGGTCCATGTCCGATACATATCTGGGGAACTGGTACCCGTGGGATCTTCCCTCCACCTGGTAGAGGGCGGCCACATTCCCGGTGAGCCGCCGGAAGGAGACCGGATATTCCAGTCTCTCTCCGCTCTCAAGGGCAAGCCGGATCTTTCCTGCCACCAGAGGGTCACTGTCAGGAAGCCGATTGCCCTGCTCCACCCACAGCCGGGTGTCCGACAAGGGCATCAGCTTTACCCGAAATATTTCCGGAAGAACTCTGTTATCTTGTCAAAGGGGATGATATCCTTCCTGTCATAGAGATCCGTGTGCACCGCACCGGGAATGAGCATCAGCTCCTTGTTGTCTCCTGTCAGCTTCTCGTAGGCATCCCGGCTGAAATAGCAGGAATGAGCCTTATCCCCATGGACAAGGAGCACAGCGCTCCTGATCTCCTGGATATACTGCAGGATCGGCATGTTCAGGAAAGACAGGGAGGAGGTCACGTTCCATCCATCGTTGGAGTTGAGGGATCTGGCATGATATCCCCTGTCTGTCTTGTAATAGTCATAGTAATCCTTCACAAAGAAAGGAGCGTCTTCCGGAACAGGATCCACTACGCCGCCTGCCCTGGCGTAGGTGCCGTTCTTATAATCCTCGGTCCTCTGGGCATTCAGAGCCTGGCGTGTCTCGTGTCGGGCCTCCTCGCTGTCCGCAGCATCAAAGTAACCCTTGGCGTTGATCCGGGTCATGTCGTACATGGTGGAGGATACTGTGGCCTTGATCCTTGTGTCGATAGCAGCTGCATTTAGAGCCATGCCGCCCCAACCGCAAATTCCAATAATCCCGATCCGCTCCGGATCCACATTGTCCTGAACCGACAGGAAGTCCACTGCCGCCTGGAAATCCTCCGTGTTAATATCCGGGGAGGCCACATACCTGGGCGTTCCCCCACTCTCCCCTGTAAAGGAGGGGTCAAAGGCGATCGTGAGAAATCCTCTCTCTGCCATCTCCTGTGCGTACAATCCGGAGGCCTGCTCCTTCACCGCCCCAAAGGGCCCGCACACAGCGATAGCCGGCAGCCTTCCCTCCGCCCCCTTCGGCGCGTACAGGTCAGCCGCCAGGGTGATGCCGTATCGGTTATGGAAGGTCACCTTGCGGTGATCTACCTTCTCACTTTTTGGAAATGTCTTATCCCATTTTTCTGTCAGCTTTAATACATCTTCCATATTGAACTTTCTCCTTCTCTCTACTTTTAGATCTGTATTTTTCAGTGACATACAATTTAATTTGACAGAGCCTCTTATCTCTGATAAACTCATCATATAACCTAAACTTAACTTTAGGTCAAGATTAAATTTTTAAAAATTTTTAAGGAGGCAGTCATATGTACTACACCATCGGTCAGGTGTCCAGAATGTTCGATCTGCCCGTATCCACCCTCCGCTATTACGATAAGGAGGGGCTCTTCCCGAACATGCAGCGCTCCTCCGGCATCCGCAGATTTGCGGAGACCGAGCTGGAGGCCCTGCGTGTGATCGAGTGCCTGAAAAAGTCCGGCATGGAGATCCGGGATATCAAGCAGTTCATGGAATGGTGCACAGAGGGCAGCAGCACCTACCCTAAGCGCCGGGAGCTCTTCCTGCGCCAGAAGGCCGCTGTGGAGGCTGAGATCCGGCGGCTGAGCCAGACCCTGGACATGATTAATTTCAAATGCTGGTATTACGAGGAAGCCATAAAGGATGGCAATGAAGAAAGAGTGGGCTCCATGAGGCCAAAGGAGATGCCGGAAGACATCCGCCGGGCCTATGAGAGCGCCCACCCTGAGATTTTCACACAGGAAGACTCCTAAAAAGTTTGCTCTCCCGCTCAGTCCGGGTTCCGGCGTTCCGTCCCGCTCCCGCGGGAGGCTGCCAGATAGAAGATACCCGTCACCAGGGTGATCAGACTGACCACCGCCCCGGTGATACCGTTCATCGTGGAATTGAAGGCCTCCTTCCCGATGGAGAAGGAGGCGAACATAGCCGTCTGAAGGGACAGGATGGACACGGCGGCGTCGGCCAGGCCGATGCTGCGGATGATGATCCAGGACTGCTCCTTTTTTCTGCCCGCTGAGACAGTATTCCAGATGGCCAGGCTGATCTTTGTAAAGGCGTAGGCAGCCGCCACGTAGATGGTGTAGCCCGGATAGGATTTCCCGCCCTCCAGGTTGATCAGGAGGATGACCGCTCCGCCCAGCACAAAGGACATGATGACAAACATAATGCCGTAGTATTTCCGTATTTTTCTCTCCGGGGTCTTCTTTATCTTAATCTTAATGCGTCCCCGCCCGTCCAGCCCGGTCTCCTCCAGGTGCTGGGCGATCCAGTAGGCCCGCATGATCCCCAGGAGCAGATAGTAGGCGCACAGGGTGCCGAGCCAGGCGGAGTCAGCTACCGCCGCCACCACGCCGCTGTACAGGGCAATAGCCACATTGACAGGTATCCCCATTGCGGCGGCCAGGCCTGTCCGGTACTTTTTGTCCTCTATCCAGCGGTTCGCAGGCCGGACTTTCCTGGCAAGCTCCCGCAGGAATCGTTTCAGCCTCCGCAGGTCTCTGAACAGATAGCAGCAGGAAAAGGCAAGGGTCACAGCCGCGGTTCCGTAAAAAACAACAGCGGCCTCTTCCGGGAACATCCCCACAAGGGCCGCACATGCGATAGACAGAGCGGCAAAGACAGCGGTGGCCAGATATAAGAGTATCCTCCACACCGGCCTTAAGGCCGGAAGATGCGGTTTTTTCACGGTATCACTCCCAGACAAAACGACTCATCGTATTTTTTCCGCCTTATCTTACATTCTTTTTGTTTGAGAAATGTTTTTGAAATGTTTCTGAATTATGAATTCAGTCTTCCTTAAACCCCTGCAGCAATCTGACCGCAATGGATTTTATAATATCGTGGATGGAGAGGAACACATAATTTGCATGGGCCAGCTCCATGGCCTCCCTCTGCTTATCCGTCACGACCGTGTACGGGTACACTCCGAAGAGGAACGGGAAAAAGGCATAGATAAAGCCCTGCCTGTCATCCGCCGTCATATAGGGGAAGAACTTTTCCAGGCAGCCGGCAACGGTCCGCATGGAATTCCCATACACCTCCTTGAACGCGACAAGGTTCTCCATCCTGCTGTTGCTCTCCATGTCATAGTGATTCATAGACATCAGCTTCAGCAGCCTTTCCCGCCTTTCCAGAGAATGAGCCAGCTCATCGGAGAACTGCTCGACAGTCATTTCCTCATGGCTCTCCTTCATGGAATTCAGATCCCGGATCCAGGCCTCGTACTCCCTTTGTATCAGCGCAAGAAAGATCTCTTCCTTTGTGTGGAAATAATAATAGATCAGGGTGCGGGAAAAGGATGTCTTCGCTCCCACCTCCTTGAGGGTCACATCCTTAAAATTCATGGTCTCGTAGAGCTCTGCGCAGGCGTTGATGATCTCTTCCTTTCTCGCCCTGGTCAGCTCCGGGGATCCTTTCGGCATAATTGACACGCTCCTTTTCATCATTTTTCCATGATTTTTCATGGCCTTACTGCAATTTATTATAGCGATATCCTGACATTGTGTCAAATGGCCGTCCCTTTGTATCGCGCTCTCCCTTTCTCTTAACTAATTTATGCCTGGAGATCCTTCTTGAAGGACAGGCATTTTCCGATGACTTCGCCGGTCTTCAGATATTCATAGGCCGGGAAATCAAAGAGAACCGGCTTCAGGGTCTGATAGTTGATCTTGCCCGCCTCAGTCAGATGCTCCTCCTCCACATAGGTGTTGTCAATAGTGCAGATGAAGCTCTCAAATCCGTTTGTATTGTAGACATCCACCACAGAGCACTCCATTGTCAGGGGAGCCTTGCTGATCACCGGCGCGCCGGACTCTCCCAGCTCATATGCAAACACCTCCGACTTGTCAGTCTTGCCTCCGCTGACTGATCCCACAAAGTCCGCCTCCGGAAGCATGCTCTCGTCTACAAGGTTGACGGTCAGCTTGCCGCTCTCCTTGATGAACTGATTGATATAATGAGCAGAGGCCAGGCTGACCAGAATTCTGTCGTGTCCGATAATGCCCACATGAGCCACAAGCGTCCAGGTCGGTTTGTCTCCCGCCATGGCGCCTGCCACTACAACCGGAGTCGGATATAAAGCTAATGCTGATCCAATGTTTTTCTTCATGATGATTACCTTCCTTTCCGTTTTTGACATTGTGTCAACACCTGTAATATAGCATTATCTTGACATTGTGTCAATATATGCCTCAAAAATATCCGCACATTCTGTCCAAAAAAAATATCTGTACATTCCGAGTTTACTGCAGACCCTTCCCGAATTGATATAATTCCTCCAGCTTTTCAGGCGATTTATTCTGCCTGTCAAAGGCCGTGAAAATCCCCATATCCTCCAGCTTCAGATAATTCAGGAAAGAATTCTGATATTCGTAAAAGCAGCCGCAGTATACGTGGTCGCTGCCGGAGGAGAGGATCAGGGCCGCCTTCTTCAGATGCTTCGGCTTATCCAATGCGTAGATGCGATTGATGGCGCACTGGAGCTGCCCGGTAAATCCGTGATAGTATACCGGGGACGCCAGCACGATCATTTCCGCCTCGTCCAGCAGCGGGTAAATCTCCTGCATGTCATCCTGCTGGATACATTTCCCGTTTCCCTTGCTGTGGCAGTATTCGCAGGCAAGGCAGCCTGCGATCTTCTTTCTGCACACGTCGACAACCGTCACCTCATGGCCGCTTTCTCCGGCTCCCCTCGCAAAGGCCTCCACCATGGCGGCCGTATTCCCCTGCGGCCTAGGGCTTCCGTTAAACACAATGATCTTCATCCTCTACTCCTCCAGTGAAAATGTCACGGTCACATCACCGTTCCCCAGCGCGCTTTCCCAGCCTGTCAGGTCGTCAATCCGGCCCAGCCTTGTGTAGCTCCAGGAATTGGAGCCGTAGAAGATCACGATCTGATTTCCCTGATACAGCACAATATCCCCGGCCTGGGTCGTGGTCTGGCTGTTGCTTGTCGGGAGACTGGCTCCCAGGCTTCCCACCTTCTCAAAGCCGGCATAGTCGCTCATCTGGATGGTGACCGGATTTTCCTCCATCATCTGCACCAGCGCGTCCACCGCCTCGTTGTCCTCCAGGGTAGCGGTAAACTGGCTGCCGCCCACCTCCACAGTCATTTTTCTGTCCATAGCTGTCTCCTCCTTGTCATTTTGCCCCGCAGACTCCTGCCCTGCGGGCTCTGTTCCCACCTGTGTTTCATTTTCTGTCTGGCTGTGGCTGATTTCTTACAGGAACGCTCCGTTGCATACCTGAAGGACCTGTCCCTTCACGGCCTTTCCCATCTTGCTGGCCAGGAACAGGCAGGCATAGGCCTGATCCATGGGATCACATTCCGGGCCGGGGAAGTATACAAAGTGGCCGCTATACTCAAGCATCTTTGCTCCTCCCGGCTGCTCTCCTGCCTTATTGGCCAGATGAGCCGGTGTGACGGTGGCTCCCGGCGCAACGGCATTGCAGCGGATGTTGGTGTCGATCAGGCGCATAGCCACGTTCTTGGTCAGCGTGTTCAGGGCGCCTTTCGTGGATGTGTAGGTTGCGCCGCAGAACGGCCTTGTCCCGTTTACAGAAGAGATATTGATGATCACGCCGTCATTTTTCGGAAGGAAAATCTTCAGCGCCTCCCGGATATACCTCATGGGGCCTCCCAGATTGGTGTCCATGACGTACTTCATCCACTCGTCGTCCGTCTCGTCGATCATTTTCTGCTCACCGATGCCAGCGTTGTTGATCAGGATGTCCACATCCCCGAATTCTTTCAGGGCCGCCTCAAACACCTTCTTTGTATCCTCCGTGGAGCAGACATCCGCCACCACGCTGGCTCCTTCCTCCGCAAAAGCTCTGCCATGGAGCGTCCCATTCCATAGCTTGCCCCTGTGATGATCGCTGTCTTTCCGTCTAATAATTTTGCATCCATAATTTTTGCTCCTTTCCTTTCAAATCAATTTTATAAGTCACGCAAACCTCTCAAGGGTGAGGAAATCATGGCCTGCGATGATTTCCACGCCTTCTTTCCGAAGCTCTCTCATCCGGTCAAAGGTTCGGGTAAAAGCCCTCAGATCATCGCACAGACTGCTAATCCCGTATATTCCCTGTCCCAGGCCCTCTATGCACTCATATAGAGGAACCGCATCCGATGCCAGCAGCCGGGGGCCCTCCGCCGTATCCACAAGAACTCCCTGAAGTCCCGGCGTATGCCCCGGCAGCAGGAGGAGCCGGATCCCGTCGCAGAGTGTCTGCTCACCGTCTATGATACGCCATTTTGTCTTCTGCCTCGCCCAGGGAGGGATTGTCCCGGTGTCAAAGGTCTCGTACATACCTCTGAATTTTGGCAGAGGATACACTGCATTTAAGAGCTCATTTTTCTGGACAATAAACTCAGCCCGTGGAAACAAATGGTTGTTATGGCAGTGATCCCAGTGCAGATGTGTCAGGATGACCGTGTCGATTTCATCCGGATCGACTCCCCTTTTTCTGAGCGCCAGATCCGGCCGCTCCTCCTCCTCTCTCCTGCAGGGCGCATGGCCATACCGGCGCATCTGCCCGGGGTCTCCGCCGCCGGTATCCACCAGAATTTTCCGTCCTCCTCCCTCAATCAGGAAAATCAGGATCGGAAATTCTTCCTTTGTCTTATACTCTTCCTGATCGGCCGTAAAGCCTCCGCGGTAATAGAGCAGACTTCCGGCCTTTATCGGCGTGATCCTGTACCTTTCCATATGCTTCACCTCCTTTTTCCATGCGCACTCTCAGGGTGATCAGCACAAAGGCGCAGGCGATGAAGAGGATGCCTCCCAGGACAATGTACCGCGTCCCCAGACCGGACAGGAAGAAGCCGCACACGGAGGTCCCCACTGTCGTCCCAAGGTTTGTGGAAGCGAGAAAGAGCCCGTTGGCAAAATCCGGCGCCTTCGGCGCTGCCGTCGCAAGCCAGTACTGGTTGATATTAGCCGCGGCACCGGCAAGCACGCCCCACACAAAGGTCAGGACTGCCATCGGAACGGTAAAGGATCCGAGAAAGAACAGCACCGCATACACTGCCGCCAGCAGGAAGGGGAATGTGACCACAAAGCCCAGCGGACGGCTGCTCAGCATCCTGCCCGCGATCAGGTTCCCTATGATATTGGACAGACCGTATACAAGGAGAAGGATACTGATCAGTCCCGCGGACAGCCGGGTCACTGTCTCCATATATTCAGAAAGATAGCTGTACACGCCGAACACAGAGCCATTTAAGAACATTACTCCTAAAATAGACAGCCACGTCCTGCCCTCCCTGAGCACGCTCAGCTGAGACCCATAGGACAGCCTTTCCTTCACCGGGAGATCCGGCACCACAAAGATGGTGGCGATCAGGGCCACTGCATTGACCGCTGCGAAAACCAGCATACCGACTCTCAGGGAGGTCATGCTTGAGATATAGCTCACCACAGGCACTCCCAGGACCATGCCCGCAGACACACCTATCATGACCCTGGACACGGCCTTCGGCGCGTCCTTTTCCGACACCGACGAGCCCGCCACTGACATGGCCATGGATACGTACACCGGCTGGAAAAACGCCGGGATCACCCGGGTGACAAGAACCACCGGGAAGGCCGATGCAAAGGCCGAGATCACATTGCATACCGTAAACACGCTCAGGACAAGGAGCATAACCTTTTTCCGGTTTACTCCCGAGAAAAAAAGAGGCATCGTGGGGCCTGATATGGCCACCACAAGCGCAAACATGCTGACGAGCAGACCCGCCGTCGCCACCGTCACCCCATAATTCTGGGAAATCAGAGGAAGGATGCCCACCACCCCCATCTCCGTATTGATAATGCTGAAAACTCCTATTGTCAAAATTAAGATCAAGCCTTTTTTCATTTCAACAAAACCTCCTGCATATTTTCTACAAGTTCAATGTAGCAGGTTTGATTAAGAATAACAAATACTTATATATGATACATATCCATAGCTAAAAATTATTCTTTTTTGGGGTTTGGCATTGTGATTTTGACAGAAAGTCTATATAATATTAGGAAAATCAAATCTTCGTACAGCGCCAGATGACAGAAAGGAAAACATTATGGAACTGCGTGTCCTCAACTATTTTCTTGCGATCGCAAGGGAGCAGAGCATTGTGCATGCCGCCGAGACTCTTCATCTCTCCCAGCCTACACTCTCCACACAGATCAAGGGGCTGGAGGAGGAGCTTGGCAAGCAGCTTCTCATCCGGGGGACAAAGGGCTCCCGGAAGGTCACGCTCACAGAAGAGGGAATGATCCTCAAGAAGCGGGCGGAAGAAATACTGGATCTTGTCAGAAGGGCAGAAAATGAGATCACCATGAGCGATGACATTATCATGGGCGATGTCTATATCGGCACAGGGGAGACAGACGGCATCCGGGTAATTGCCAGGGCAGCTCAGACACTGCAAAGCCAGCATCCCGGCATCCACTACCACATCTCCAGCGGGAACGCCGCCTATGTCTTTGAGTACCTGGACAAGGGACTCATCGACTTCGGCATTGTGTTCGGCGACGTGGATCTGACAAAATACAATGCGCTGGAGACCGCTTATTCGGAAACGTGGGGCGTTTTAATGCGCAGGGATTCCGCTCTCGCAGACAGAGAGAATATCTCTCCGGACGACCTCAAGGACAAGCCTCTCATCCTTTCCCAGCAGGAATACCAGGGCGGCAGCCTGACGCAGTGGATCGGCAGCGAACCCTCTGACCTGAATATCATAGCCACCTACAACCTGCTCTATAACGCCTCTCTCCTTGTGGACGAAGGCCTGGGCTACGCCATAGGCTATGACAAGATCGTCAACACCAGCGGCAGCCGGCTCTGTTTCCGCCCGCTGAAGCCGAAGCTGGAAAACAAGATGAGCATTATCTGGAAAAAATATCAGCTATTTTCAAAGCCCGCCGAAAAATTTCTCGAAGTGCTGCGGGACTTATTGACGCCACAGGACTCCCCGGATGAATCCTGACCGCTGATCGCAAAAAATGCAGACAGACTGTGAAAATCCAGTCTCTGTCTGCATTTTTTAATATCCTCTCTACATCGCGTGCTCCCTGTCCAGCTGAAAAATCAGGTAATCGAGACAGGATATCTTCTTTTCTTCTGTATGCACATGATTTAACAATGTTTTTCGGTGCTCCTCCAGCAGCGCCCTCTGCTTCTCCGCGCCATCTTCCTTTTCATAAGAAAAAAATTCTCTGATAATCTCCGCATTGCAGCCGGCAGCCTTCAGGTTCTGCTCCACCTCATCCTTTGACAAACGATACATGATCCCGTTTCACCTCTTTTTCGGCTTTATTAACTAAGGATACTATACGTCTCCCGCCTCCGGATAGCAAATACTTATATCTTATAATTTTAAATAGGTTTTTTCTATCTTAATCTCTTCAGCACATCCCCGACATCCCCGTCAATACAGACAGACTGCTCCGCTATCTCCCTCGGCGCGGCCGCGTCCCCGTAATTGATACAGGCGTACACTGCCTCCGGGTTCTGGCGGGTCATCTTCCAGAAGGGGTACTTGATGATCACCGGGGTGTTGTAGCCCACCCCCAGCTCCAGGTAGAGGATCTTCATCCCCTCGTGCTCCCTCTGGAAGCGGCTGTATCTCTCAGCCGCCCTGTACCACCCCTCGTCCTGCACAAAGCTGTCGTCTGCCCGCAGGTTCATGGTCATGGGCCTGCCGCAGTGGGGACAGTGGGGAACCAGCTCGGAGGGGATACGCATATTTTCCTGGCTCTCCAGCATCTCCCGGACCGCCTTTTCGTTGTCCCATGTCTCCTGGCAGCAGGGCTCCATGCACTGAAAGAGCCCGTAGTCTCCCTGGGTATAGAACAGCCCCTCCTTGTCAAAGCCCGCCTTCTGGAAGCAGTGGTCCACGTTGGTGGTGAGGACGAAATAATCCCTGTCCTTCACCAGCTCCAGCAGCTCCTCATACACCGGCCTGGGCGCATCCACATATCGGTTCAGCCAGATATGGCGGCTCCAGTAGGCCCAGTACTCCTCCAGCGTACTGTAGGGATAAAACCCTCCGGAATACATGTCATGGAAATGATATTTGTTTTCAAAGTCACTAAAATATTTCTCAAATCTCTCGCCGCTGTAGGTAAAGCCGGCGGATGTGGAAAGTCCGGCCCCGGCGCCGATGACAACCGCCTCTGCCTCCTCAAGGGCTTTCTTCAGACGGTGTAGCTTCTGTTCATCTGTCTCTTCTCTGGCCTGTGTCAGTATACCTGTGAACATGTTATTCTGCCTCCTGTGCTCTTCTATGTTCTGATTGTATCACAGATGATTACAAGCAAAAAGCGCGCACTTTTTTGTTACCTGGTTACTCCAAGGTAACCCACAGACCTCAGGCAGCGCCATCTCCCGGCAGCTCTGTCCCGGCAGATCCATCTCCCCTGTTGCGCCATCCGGGATACTACACTATAATCAGAATGTAACATTCTTTTTTAAACTATTAAGTGAATTATAGACTACGACAACAGTTGAGGTGATCTGTATGAAGACAAAAGAAGAATTGCCGGCCTGCCCGGTAGCCACCACGGTCCAGCTCATCGGCAGCAAGTGGAAGCTGCTGATCCTCCGCAACCTTTTTATGCGCCCCTGGCGCTTTAACGAGCTCAGGAAAAATCTGGTGGGCATCAGCCAGAAGGTGCTGACGGACAGCCTCCGTGCTCTGGAGGAGGACGGGATCGTCACCCGCACCGTCTACCCGGAGGTACCTCCCAGAGTGGAGTACGCCCTCTCCCCTCTTGGCGAGTCCATGAAGCCCATCCTGGACGCCATGGAGCAGTGGGGAACGGAATATAAAAAGAAGCTGCAGTAAGAAAAAGGCCCATTTCAGCGATCTGATCCATACAAAGACGCAAGAAAAAATCAGAGGAAAGCCAGGGCCACAGTCCCGGCGGTCAGAAGGACGAGCCCTGCCCCGGATCTTCGGCCAAGCCTCTCCCCGAAGACAAAATAGGAAAATACGGCCGTCACAAGGACGCTCAGCTTGTCGATGGGCGCCACGATGCTGGCCGGCCCCTCCTGGAGGGCCCGGTAATAGCAGAGCCAGGACGCCCCCGTGGCCACCCCGGACAGGCAGATAAAGAGGAGCTCTCTTCCCGGGATATCCCGCACCTCCTTTTGTCTCCCCTGGACAAACACCATCATCCAGGCCATGACCAGCACCACGCAGGTGCGGATGGCGGTTCCCAGGTTGGACTCCACACCTGTGATGCCTATTTTCCCCAGGATGGCAGTCAGGCTGGCGAAAAAGGCGGAGCCCGCGGCGTAGACGAACCAGCTTCCCCTTCTGTCCTCCTTCGCCTCCTCCACATCCTTTTTCTCGATCATGAGGAAGATGCCCGCCGCTATGACGGCCACGGCCGCCGCCTTGGCCAGCGAGATCCCCTCCCCGAGAAAGATGAGGGCCAGAAGGATGGTGAGAACCGTGCTGGACTTGTCCACCGGCACCACCTTGTTGATATCCCCTGTCTGCAGAGCCTTAAAGTAGCAGAGCCAGGACGCCCCCGTGGCCGCCCCGGACAGAATGAGGAACAAAAGGGTTCTCCCGCTGACATCCCGTAGCTGGTCCACCGAGCCGGCGGCCAGCGCGATGCCCCACGAAAAGACCAGTATGACCACCGTGCGGACCGCTGTGGCCACTGTTGAATTTGTTCTCCTGATCCCGCATTTTGCCAGGATCGATGTGACTCCGGCAAAAAAGGCGGAGCCTGCGGCATAGAAAAGCCACACCTTTTATTCCTTCTTTCTCAAAGATTATGCGCTGCCGTTAACAGACAGCTATCTGATTTCTTTTATGATAGCGCTTCTTCCAGCTTCTGTCCATATCCATATATTTTAAAAGGGGAACCGGCCGCCCTAGTTCAGCAGCCTGTTCCCCCTCTCGCAGATTTCATAAATCTCGTCATATTTTTCCTCGATCAGAGGATTGATCTTCTCCGTCTCTCTGCGCACCCCGCTTCTGTACAGGAACCAGGGCGCCGCCCAGCCGAGAAATCCCGGAATGGCCAGGATGATGCACAAAATAATGCGGGGCGGGTCTGCCGTCACCGCAAAGGTGGATCCGGCCATGAACGCGGTCCCGATGACGCCCACAGTCAGAGCCATCACAGAGGGGCGGGAGGTCTTTGCCTTCTCCAGTCTCCCGATCTGTTCCGCGCAGGCCTCAAAATTGCGCTGGAGCCTGGTCAGCTCCGTCTTGTTGACGATCCTTCTGTCCCGCTTCAGGCGCAGCACCGTTTTCCCGTGTCCGCCCCTACCTGCCCTCTCCGGGTATTTTTCCAGGGTTCCGGGCATGACATTCTCATCCGGCTCCCACCCGAAATTTTCATAGCTGTCTATGAGAAAGGAGACCTGCCCGGCATCAGCCAGCACCTCCTTGTACTCGTAGGCTGTAAATCCTCTTCTGCTCTCTCCTGTCAAAGCTCCGTCACCTCCACGTCTTTCTCATCCCCGGCTATCCTGTTCCCTGTTATCCTGTTTCTGTCCTCTCTCTCCTCTGTCCTGGGCAGCCTCACTGTAAATACGCTCCCCTCTCCCTCTTTGCTCTCCACCTGTATCTCTCCGTTCATGAGGATGAGGATCCTGCGCACAAGGGCCAGCCCCAGGCCATTCCCCTCTCTGGAGTGGGAGGTGTCCCCCTGATAAAATTTGTCAAAAATGTGCCGCAGGCTCTCCGGGGCCATGCCGCATCCTGTGTCGGCTACCGACACCTCCACATACCCTTTTACTGTTCTCTGCCGCACGGTCACCGTGCCTCCGGGCTCTGTAAATTTGCCCGCATTGGAGAGCAGATTGTTCCACACAAGCTCCAGCAGGCTCCTGTCTGCCTGCACAAAGGCCCTGTCCTCCATCTCTATCTCCAGCTCCAGATCCTTCTCGTCCCACAGCTCCTCATACTGGAGGATACACTCCTCCAGCTGGGCGCACAGGTCGCAGGTCTCCATCTCCGGGTCAATGCGCTGGTTCTCCAGCTTGTTCAGGCGGAGGATATTGCTGATCAGGTCTGACAGCCTGCCCGCCGCCGCCTCGATATTCCTGGCATATTCCTGTCTCTCTTCCGCCGTCCCATTTCCCGTCCGGAGAAGCTCCGCATAATTCTTGATGACGGCGATGGGGGTCTTCATCTCATGGGAGACATTGGACACAAAGTCTGTCTTCAGCGTCTCCACGCTCCCCAGCTCCTCCACCATCTTGTTGAAATCCAGGATCATCACATCCAGATAGTCCAGCCTGTCCGCCGTGTGCACTGTGGGCACATACACGGAGAAATCGCCCCCCGCCACCTGCCGTGTGGCCTTTGCCAGCCTGTGGAGGGGTGCCTCATACGTATCTTTGATTTTTTTTCTTGTAAACAGAGTCAGCCCCACAGCCACAGCGCCCCAGTAGAGCATGGGAACAGCTGTCTGGATGATCTCATTCCATCCCCTTTTATTCATCAGGACGAGGAGCCCCTCGTGAATTCCGGACATCAGAAAGAGCACGCCCAGATAAATGGCAAAAAGGGAAACCGGGAAAAGGCTGTCCTTTATGACGCGTCTGACCTCCCCGCCCTCCTGTCCTCTTATAGATTTCCCGTTCTCATTTCTCATTGCAGCACCGCCTTGTAGCCCAGGCCGCGCACAGTGACGATCTTAAATCCATCGCAGCCTGACAGCTTGTTCCGAAGCTTCGTCATATACACGTCCACAGCCCGGGGACTCGTGTCGCTGTCCACATCCCAGAACTCATCCATAAGCTGAGCCCTGGAAAATGTCTTCTTCGGATAGGAGAGAAGCTTGTAAATAATGTTGAACTCCCTGGTGGTAAGCGGGATCTCCTCCCCGTCCACCTCAGCGCTCATGCCGTCCGCGTCCAGTGTAAGGTTCCCCGCTGTAATCCTTCTCTCCATCTCAATATTGGCTCTCCGAAGAAGCGCCCGCACCCGGAGCACCATCTCGTCCAGATCCACCGGTTTCACCATGTAGTCGTCTATCCCCAGCTGGAACCCTTTTTGCTTGGAGGGAAGATCGTCCCTGGCGGACATGAAGAGAATGGGGATCCTCTGGTTCACCTTCCTCACCGTCCTGGCAAACTCAAAGCCATCGATCCCCGGCATCATGATATCTGAGATGATGAGCTCATAGAGCTGACCATACATCTCCTCGTAGGCGTCCTCCGCGTTCAGGCACCCCTTCGCCTCAAAGCCGCTGTCTCTCAGATATGTGCAGACGATATGGTTCAGTCTCTCGTCATCCTCCACCACAAGAATGTGTATCATCGTCCTGTCCCTCCATTTCTTACGTGCTCTCAGTATGAATACCGTGTATTACTGAAATGTTTATATTTTGTTTCTGAATTATTAAAAAATCGGTGGTGGGCAGTTTTATGCCTTATAAACAGCCTTAGACATGTAATGAACTTCTTGCGCCATACCGTCCGGTGTGCTATAGTAAAGATGTAGAAAGGACAGCCGCCACAAAGTGGTTGACCTACATATGGTGTAATAGAATTACCACCCCTTTGGTCAAAGTTTCGGGGTGGTTTTTCTATGCTTTAAAACATTATCTGATAAACGTAAATACGAATGTCAGCAATGCGAGGATAAACATTCCAAAGGCCATGAGGTCTTTAAAATCAAAGTACTTCTTGCACCATACCGCCCGGTGTGCTATAGTAGAGATGTAAAAAGGACAGCCGCCACAAAGTGGTTGACCAGTTAATGAGTAATAGAATTACCACCCCTTTTAGTCAAAGTTTCGGGGTGGTTTTTCTATGCTTTAAAACATTATCTGATAAACGTAAATACGAATGTCAGCAATGCAAGGATGAACATTCCAAAGGCCATGAGATCCTTAAAATCAAAATGTTTCTTGCCCATCAGCATCACCCCCATTCTATGTAGAATAGAGGTCAGCCACCCTGTAACACGGTTGTCCTTGTAGACATATTACCACAGACAGTAACTATCAGGCAACCATATGTCTTCTTTTTATGTAATTTTCTCAATCGTCAGATACCTGCTTCTTGCCCCACTCCACCCGTTATGCTATAGTATAGACGTAAACGGGGCAGTCGCTATAAAGTGGTTGACCGGTAAGTTTAGTTGTAAAACCGCCCTTACTCGCCAAAGTACAAGGGCGGTTTTTCCATGCCTTAAAACATTATCTGATAAACGCAACTACGATCTTTACTTGATTTTCTCCGTCGCCAGATACGCTCCCAGTACCATGAGGACAAACGCAGCCGGGAAAAAGCCTCCCGGAAGCTCCCCGAAAATGAGGAAAGAGAACAGCACGCCGATAAACGGGGCTATCCCGTAGTAGGCGCTTGTCCTCGCCGCACCCAGACAGCGCTGGGCATATACATAGAAGAAAATGCTCAGCCCGTAGGACACAAATCCCAGCAGCAGGACAAGGGGGATATCAGAAAGCGCCGGGAAATGCTCCCCGGACAGGAGGGCGATCAGCAGTGTGCCCATGCCTGAACCCAGCCCCTTGACGACCACGATTTCCAGCGGGTCACTCCCGGACAGCATCCTGGTGCAGTTGTTTTCAAAGCCCCAGCAGACGCAGGCCGCAAGCACAAGGAGGGAGCCCGCTGAGAAGTCAAGACTGCTCATATCCTCAAAGGACAGCAGCATGCTGGACAGAGTGATCAAACCCACAGCCAGTCCCAGCCGGCGGCTGATTTTCTCCCTGAAGATAAAAAAGGCCACAACAGAGGTCGCAACAATCTCAAAATTATTGAGCAGGGAGGCGTTGGCCGACGTGGTCATGGTAAGGCCGAACATGAGAAAAACAGGCGCGGCAATATCCAGAGCGATCATCCCTGCCGTGTAGGGCAGGTCCCTTCTCGCAAGCCGCTTCTCCTCCCCTCCTCTGCCTGTCCCCCTGCGGGCAATCCCCAGAAGGAGCATGCCGGCCCCGGCCCCCAGATACAGAAGGCCCGCCATCATGGCCGGCTCCACGTCCTCAAGTAGCAGCTTGGCCACCGGGGCGTTGACTGCGTAGAGAGCTGCTGCCAGCACAGCCCAGAAAACAGAAAGACTTCCTCTTCCACTCTCTTTCACGCTCCCACCCCCTATTTGACAAACCGGTCGATAGCTTCCGAGAGGTCCTCCAGCACTTTCCTGTCCCCTGTCTCCACAGCATCCACAACGCAGTGGTCGATGTGGTCCTTTAGGATGATTTTTCCTACATTATTCACAGCAGACCTGACTGCCGCGATCTGGATCAGTATCTCAGAGCAGTCCCTCCCCTCCTCCACCATCTTTTTGACCGCTTCCATATGGCCTATGGCCCGGGAGAGACGGTCCAGGACCTTTTTCGTCTCCGTGTGGGTGTGAGTATGGATGTGGGTATGGATATTGGCATGTGTGTGAGTATCAGTATTCGCCTGTGTGTGGGATTGGTTCATGATATCAGCCTCCTTTTTATATCCCCCCATGGGGGATATAAAAAGGATAGCACAATTGAAAAAAGGATACAAGTGATATGAGAATTCTTATCGATGCGCAGGGCTATCTTGTCTCCTGCTCAAATACAGACACGACATACTCGGCAATCTCGCAGTCCTGCTCCTCTGTGCCGCCGCCTACGCCGATGCCTCCTGCAATCTTTCCGTCCACGAAAAGAGGGTAACCGCCGGACACAAGCGTGATCTTCGGGTCATTGCTCTGGATGGCCATGAGGGAGGCTCCCTCCGCCGCGCATGCCGCCACATCCTTTGTCTTGCACTGTGTCACTGCCGCTGTGTAGGCCTTTCCCGGCACAAGGGTGATGCTGAGGACCAGGGCCTCTCCGTACCGGCGGTACACCCTTGGGAGCCCGCTCTCATCGCACACGGCAAAGCTGATGTCTATGCCCACCTCCCTGCTCTTTTCGCGGGCTGCCACGCACAGCTTATCGCACAATTCATCTGTTAAAATCATCTGTCATTCCTCCAATCTTCTGTTCTGATGATCATTTTAACAGTGAATATCTCGCTGCGCTTGCCCGTTTCTACAGAAAATTTGCCTGTTTCTTCGAAAGGATGTCCTCCTTTGGCGACGCGCCGAACATTTTCCAGTAATCTCTCGCAAACTGGGAAGAGCTCTCATAGCCCACTTCCATGGCCGCCTCCGTGGCGTTTTTGTTCTCGTCCATCATAAGCCTCCTGGCCTCCGTCAGCCGCAGCCTCTTCTGGCACTGGAGAGGCCCCATCCCCACGGCGCTCTTGAATTTCTGGTGAAAGAGGGACACGCTCATATTGTTCTGCTGGGCCAGCTCCTCCACTGTGAAGGATTTCCGGAAATTTTTCTTGATCCAGCTGTTCGCCTCGTATATCTCCCCAGCCTGGGAGATATTGATGACGCTGGTAAGGAACTGTTTCCCGCAGGACCCGCAGAGCATGTGGAAGATGAGCTCTCTTCGGATGTGGGCGGCCATGAAGGCAGTGGCGTTCTCCTCTGGAAATGTCAGCACATGTCCGGCAAGGGGCGTGTCAATCTGGGATATGGAATACTGTCCCGCCTCGTAGTCCATGATGCCGGAGGACGTGTAGAGGCGCATGGACCCATCCGCCACAATGTAAAGATAGGAATTGTCTGTCCGTGGCATGGGTATCGTCTCCGATGCGACGCGGTATACCTTCATATAGGGGACTGAGGTCCTGTTCTCCCCCTCTTCCAGGGAAAGGCTCCGGAGCCCTTCCGCCAGATTTCCTTTGTACTTTGCTCTGTGCTTTGTCATGTCCTTCCGCCCCATATTCTTCCGCCCTCGCGGCGCTTTCTGTCTTTCTCTATCTTATCACAGGGACCTGAAAAACTGCAATCGCCCCGGTCCGCCTCGTATTCCGGTCTGCCTCCGTCCCAATCCGTCTCGATTTTCTTTACCAATGTGGCGCAGGCCGCAATACATGGTATAATGGTTTAATCTGATGAACCAAAGGAGGAACGAAACAATGATGACTATCATGGAAGCAATCAGACAGCGCCACAGCGTGCGCCAGTACACAGATAAGCCCCTGGGGGAGGATGTGATCCGCCCTCTGGAGGAGGAGATCACCGCCTGCAATAGGAAAAGCGGCCTCCACATCCAGCTCGTGACAAATGAGCCCAAGGCTTTTCAGGGATTTCTTGCCCACTACGGAAGCTTCAGAGGAGTGACCAGTTACCTGGCACTGGTGGGCAAAAAGGGCCCGGATCTGGAGGAGACCTGCGGGTACTACGGGGAGAGGCTTGTGCTGAAGGCCCAGCAGCTGGGGCTGAACACCTGCTGGGTCGCGCTCACGTACAGCAAAGTGTCCTCCGCCTTTACTGTGGCTGCCGGCGAAAAGCTGTGCGCCGTCATCGCCATCGGCTACGGAAAAACCCAGGGCGTTCCCCACAGGTCAAAGGCCATGGAAAAGGTGACAAAGACAGACGGCCCCGCGCCGGACTGGTTTACAGCCGGCGTCGAGGCCGCCCTTCTGGCACCCACAGCCATGAACCAACAGAAATTCCAGTTCACTCTGGCAGAAGACAAGGTATCCGTCAGAGCCGGCATGGGATTTTACACAAAAATAGATCTCGGCATTGTCAGGTACCACTTTGAGGCAGGCGCCGGGAAGGAGCACTTCACCTGGGCCTGATGCTCCGGGCCTGGTTCTCCGGGCCTTACGCCTACTGGTCAAACCGGATATGGAAAAGCCGGTACACCTCCAGGAGACTGCGGATATCCAGTATCTGACTCTCCCCTCTGTCCATCTGGCTGATCCGGATCAGATCCTCGTCCTCCAGCCTGAAGAGATCAATGTCAAAATTCTCCTCGATCCGCTCTGCGTGGACGGACTTGGGAATGGCGATAATATTGCTCTGGCGAAGCCATCTCAGGATTACCTGGGATGGCTTTTTCCTGTACTGCTGCCCTATGGCCTCCAGCGTCTCATTTGTAAAGATCCCGTCTCTCCCCTCCGCAAACGGGGCCCATGCCATGGGGGTGATGTCATAGTGGTACATGACCTCCCGCAGCTTTTTCTGCTGGCAGAAGGGGTGGAGCTCCACCTGGTCCACAGCGGGCACGACCTGGCTGTTCAGGATCAGATCCACCAGCCGGTCCGCCTCAAAATTGCAGACTCCAATGGCCCGGATCTTTCCTTTTTTGTACAGCTCCTCCATGGCCCTCCAGCTCCCGTAATAATCCCCGTAGGGCATGTGGATCAGGTACAGATCCAGATAATCTGTCTGCAGGTTCTCCAGCGTTTTTTCAAAGGAGCGCATAGTCTTTTCATATCCCGCATCCTGTATCCACACCTTGGATGTGAGGAATACGTTCTCTCTGGCTATGCCGCTCTCCTTCACAGCCTCGCCCACAGCCCTCTCATTTCCGTAGCAGGCGGCTGTGTCGATGAGGCGGTACCCTGTCCTAAGCGCTGTCAGGACGCTCCTTTTGCACTCCTCCTCGTCTGTGATCTGGAACACTCCAAAGCCCAGCTGGGGCACATCCACATGGTTGTTCAATGTGAGCACTTTCATCTTTCTTCTTTTCCCTCCATTTTTTCCTCTATTGTGAGCGTCGCCCGGATGTTTCCCTTTCCCAGAACATCCTTCAGCTCCTTTTCAGACAAATTCTGCACTTTCCCAAGACGCGTGAAATTCCATGTGTTCGGCGCATAGTAGATGACCAAAAGATTTCCCTCTGACAGGATCACATCTCCGGCCTCCGTCGTGATATGCTCATCATTTGCGGGAAGCTGCGCTCCCAGACTTCCGAACTTTTCCATGTGGGCAAAGTCCTTCATTTCCAGCGTCAGCGGGCCGTCCCGCAGCAGCTCCTCCACGGCTCTGGCGGAGCTGTTCTCACATAGCTTCACCTGTATGTCGGTTTCGTTTACTTCTATATTCATGTTCATGCCCGTCTTCTCCTTCTTCTATGATCTGTCCGCCGTCCCGTCAGGCACATTCCCGCGAGGCAGCGCATTCCTGCTCGATCCGTCCCATGGCGCTGTCGTCATCCCGGATCACTTCCCCGACAGAGGGAACCTGTATAATTCCGGCCTTCGGGTTCTTGATACTGAGGACCGGCGTGGTGATCCTGGCCTCCACTTCAGATTTCTCAAAGCACAGATCCGTGTCCACCATTTCACAGTCCACCAGCTTCAGCCCCTGACAGTAGCAAAGCGGCTGCGTGCCAATGATGCGGCAGTTCTCGAATGTCACGCCTTTGGAATACCAGCCCAGATACTCTCCTTTTACCGTGCTGTTTCTGACAACTACGTTTTCCGCGTGCCAGAAAGCGTCCTTTGTGTCAAATGTACAGTGGTCAAAGACTGCGTTTTTGATGTACTGGAAGGAGTATTTGCCTGTCAGCTCCACATCGGTAAAGGCCAGATTTTCAGAGCGCATCATAAAATACTCGCTGGAGGCCTTTGTGTTCTCCATCCGGATATTTTTCACGGACCATCCAAACTCCGGAGAAATAATATCTGAATTCCTGATCACTATATCGCTGCACTCCCGGAGCGCCTTGATGCCGTGCAGCTTTGTGTCCGCGATCTCCACATGGTCCGAATACCACAGAGCCGCCCGGCATTTGTCCGTCATCTCGGACTCCGTGATCCTCAGGCCATGGTCATGCCAGAATGGATAGCGCAGGTTAAAGTAACAGCTCTCCGCCTCAATATCCGATGACTCCTTGCAGGCGCTTTCCCCATCTGCCGGGCCGTCAAACGAACAGTGGCTGATCGTGATCCCATGGCTTCCATAAAGAGCCCTCTCCTCATCAAAGGTTTTATCCTCTATAAAAGTTCTGTTTTCTTTCATTACAGCGACACTTCCTTTCTGTTTTCTGTTTTTATTATATAAAGCAGGCTCAATAATTACAAACAGTTGATAATCATACATTTCCATCGTTTACAGGAATGGTAAAAAGAGCTATACTGGATGGAAGAAAACATGCGGATCAGCAAAAAAGGAGAATGCTATTATGATTGAAACGAGGCTTCTGTACTATTTTCTCGCCATCGCCAGGGAAGGGAGCATTACAGCCGCTGCCAATGCCCTCTTTGTGACCCAGTCCACTCTGTCCAGACAGATGATGGAGCTGGAAGAGCAACTTGGGAAACAGCTCTTTATCAGAGGAAAACGCAAAATCACTCTGACAGAGGACGGTATCTTCTTCCGGGACAGGGCCAGAGAAATTCTGGAGCTTTTGGAAAATACTGAGACAGCCATGCGCGCGGACGCGGAAAGCCTGTGCGGCGACATCTGTATCGGATGCGGTGAGACTGTGGCCATGGACACACTGGCCGGCTTTCTTGAAAATTTCCACAGGAAGCATCCGGATGTCAAAATACATACCTTCAGCGGCGATGCCGATGCCGTCCTGGACCGCATCGACAAGGGGCTCTGCGACATGGGTCTTCTGCTTGGGCCGGTCCGCCAGGAAAAATACGAATATCTGAACATACACCAGAAGGACATCTACGGTCTTCTTATGCCGGCGGACTGCGATCTGGCGTCCCAGGAGGCTGTCAATATCGATCAGCTGAAGACCCTGCCCATGATCCTCTCCGACCAGACCTTTTCCGGGCATCAGGATCTGGACTGGTTTGGTTCTGATTACTCTGTCTTCCACGTCGTTGCGACCTACAACCTGATCTACAACGCAACCTTCCTGGTAGAGCACGGCATCGGCTACGCCCTCTGCCTGGACCGGCTGGTAAATACAAAAGGGCGGAATCTCACCTTCCGCCCTATCACTCCGGAGCTGTCCGTTGATCTGTATATCGTCACGAAAAAGTACCAGACGCTCTCGCCGGCGGCGGGGGCCTTTTACCGGTACTTAAAGGAGCAGGTCATCTGTTAGGCAGCGCATCCACCTACAGTCCCCGTCCCAGCTCATAGGCCATCTTCGGGTAGGGACTGTGCTTTGTCATGGACGGACTTCCGCAGCCTCTGCCCAGCACCATGCCGCAGTCTTCAAAGTCCAGATACCGCACCAGTGTCTGGTAGTGGCTCTCCAGCGCGTCAAAGGTCCAGCCGTCGCTGTTCCAGGCCACGGTCAGAAGGGCGGACTTCATGTGCTTTCTTGTAATTCTGCTGTTGTAGGCGCAGAACCTGTCCACCACGATCTTGAGCTGGGCGGACATGCCACAGTAGTAGAGGGGCGTGGCAAAGACCACCATGTCCGCCTCCAGCATGGCTGCCCGCACCTTCTGGTTGTCGTCCTTCTGCACGCAGGGCCCCTCGTACCCGCAGGCCACACAGCCCGTACAGGGATGGATGGTAAGATCTGTCAGGTCAAACCTGCGGACCTCATGCCCCGCCTCCTTTGCTCCTCTTGTAAATTCCTCTGTCAGGATATTTGTTGAGCCCTTTTTGTTGGGGCTCCCCTGTAAAATGACGATCTTCATGTCTGTTCTCCTCCGTTTCTGGCTGCCGCTTCCGGCTACAGCTTCTGGCTGCTGCTTCCAACTACAGCTTCTGGCTGCCGGTGGACCAGACATGGTCCTCCTTCGCCTGCTCCGCTGTGTTCTGTGCCATGACTCCCACCAGCCTGTGGGGCACGTAGGGCTCCTCCAGATAGTCTCTCTCCTCTTTTGTCAGGCAGATCCTGGTGGCGTTTTCCATGCCCTCCACATGGGACAGCTTCGTGGCTCCCACCACCGGGGCTGTGACCTTGGTCAGCAGCCAGGCCAGGGAGATTTCCGTCATGGACACGCCTCGTTTGTCCGCGAGTTCAGCCACCCGGGCGATGATCTCACTGTCCTGGGCTGCCGTGCCGTCATATTTCAGCTTTGCGTAGCTGTCCTCCTCCAACCGCTTCGAGGTCTCTCCCGGCCGCTTGGAGAGACGGCCTCCCGCCAGGGCGCTGTAGGGCGTCATGGCAATGCTGTCCTCCCGGCAGAGCTTTGCCATCTCCCGCTCCTCCTCCCGGAAGATCAGGTTGTAGTGGCCCTGTACGGAGACAAATTTGGCAAATCCCTCCCGCTCTGCCAGGGCGTTTGCCTTGGCCAGCTGGTAGGCATAGCAGTTGGAAATACCGATATATCTGGCCTTGCCCTCCTTCACCACATTGTTCAGCCCCTCCATGATATCGTAGAGAGAGCTCTCATAGTCCCACATGTGGTAGATGTACAGATCCACATAGTCCATGCCCAGATTTTCCAGGCTCTTGTCTATCATCTTCTCGATATGGGCCTGGGGTGTGACGCCGGCCTCCACCTCCTGGGGCGTGCGGGGCAGGAACTTGGTGGCCACCACCACCTCATCCCTCTTCGCAAAATCCTTCAGCGCCCGGCCCAGGTACTGCTCGCTGGTGCCGCTCTGGTAGGCGATGGCCGTGTCATAGAAATTGATGCCCGCCTCCAGACCTTTTTTGATGATCTCTCCTGTGTGCTCCTCATCGATGGTCCAGGAGTGCTGTCCCTTTCCGGCGTCTCCAAAGCCCATGCACCCCATGCAGATGCGGGAGATATTCAAATCAGAGTTTCCCAATCTTGTATACTGCATTTTCATCCCTCCATTGACTTTACCTACATTCTGACATAGTGTCAGCACGGATGCAAATACTTGTTATGAATACAGATTCATAGCCGGAAGGCATGAAAACGCGCCAAATCCCATTTTAAGCCTCAAACAATCCCCCTGACGATCATACGGATCCTGTTCATACTCATACTTTCCTTTTACTGAGCTGTTTTGTATATGCTGCCATCTCACGGGCCACATAGAAAGCCACGATCACCTCTGTGGCAGGCATGGCAAACCAGATCGCATTTCCGCCGAGCACAGCAGGAAGCAAATAAATGAGAACGCCGCTTATGACGAGCCCTCTGGCCATCGACGCGATGAAGGCCGCCCTCGGCTTCATCAGAGCCTGGAAATAGTATGTGGAAAAGATGTTCAGCGGCAGGAGCAAAAAGGAGAGACCGTAACACCGGAAGATGGAAGGCGCGATCCCAAGTACCTCCGCCGTGGGCGTCATGAAGAACCGGATAAACACATTGGGCAGCAGCATCGACAGAGCCGTCCAGAACAGGCTGAAAAAGGCCACTGTCCCCAGGGCGTATTTCAGCGTCTCCCGTATCCTTTCTCCCTTTCCCGCTCCAAAGTTGGTGGATATGATAGGCTGCGAGGCCTGTCCCACGCTGTAAGCGCAGCACTGCACAAAGGTGCTGATATTTACAATGACACCGTACACCGCCAGAGCGTTTGTGCCAAGCCAGACCATGATCTGGCGGTTGAAAAGGATGGTCAGTATGCCCATGGCCACATCGATGAAGAAGGTGGGAAATCCGGTCACCACGATTTTCTTTAATTTACAGAGAAGCCTCTCCGGACGCGCCAGCCGGAGGGTGTTCTTCTTACTACAGAAGTGTGACAGCATGGCCAGGAAGCTGATGGCAGAGCCGATGGCTGTGGCAAGCCCCGCGCCGTAGGCTCCCATATCGCAGGTGAACACAAAGAAGTAATCCCCGAAGATATTGAAGATACCACCTGCCAGCACAGCCCCTGTGGCCAGCGCCGGATTTTTGTCGTTTCTTAAGTAGGCAGCCAGCATCTGGTTAAAGAGGAAAAACGGGATGGCTGCCTTGATCGGCCGCACATATTCCCTGGCCAGCGTCAGCGTCTGATCCTGGGCCCCAAAGAAGACCAGGAGCTGCCTGTCAAAACAGATGATGGCAGCCCAGATAATCAGCGCCAGAATGACAGAGCCGATCACAGAGGCCGTAAAATACTCGTTTGATGTCCGCATATCCCTGCCCGCTTTTCCCCGGATAGTGCTGAAAAGGACGGATCCCCGATCCCCATCAGAAGTCCGAAGCTGTAGATAATGTTCCAGACCGGTGCCACCACTGCCAGGGCGGCTGACCCCTCCGGGCCGTGATACTGCCCTACCATGGCCATATCCACGATAGAGTAGATAGACGTGATCAGCGCGCTCCCGAAGGCGGCTGACAGATACTTGAAATAAATGGTCTTGATCTTCTCGCTCAGAAAATCCATTTTCTCATCCTCCTGCCGTAAAAAATGTACCTCTCCCCGAAAGAGCCCCACCGGAAAAGCCGGGATACAGTCCGCAAAGAAAAACCGGATAAGGGACAAGCGTAAGGCTCGTCTCTTATCCGGTCCATCATTTCCGCCCAATGACTTTCCCTCCGAGGAACGGGCATTCAGCCCGCCTCTTATCCGGCTGTCCGCATGATCCTGTGCTCCTGCGGTCAGCCCTCCGAGAACTGTAGGTTAGTGTATCACAGGGGATTTTGTTTGTCAAACAGGGCCGGGCCTTTGCCTTTTGTCACCCTTTTAATATCCCAGCCCATCCAGCCAGGAGCGTATCTCCTCCCGGGCATCCATGGCGCCTGATGCGCTGATGGCGAGTCCCTCCTTAACGTCCGCATCTGGCTGGAGCTCCTCGATCCGGCTGACGGTATCGGAAAATCCGCTCCCCCCTGATGTGACAAAGGGAATGACCGTCTTCCCTGACAGATCGTACTCCTCCAGGAAGCTGTACACAGCCATAGGCATATCCCCCCACCAGTTGGGGTACCCCAGAAAGACCGTGCCATAGTCCTCCAGGTTCTCGATGTGGGTCTCCAGCTGGGGACGAGCGTCCTCCCGCTGTTCCTCCTGCCCCTGATCTACCGTATCGTCGTAGCTGTCGGGATATTTTTCTACGGTCCGGATGGAGAAAAGCTCCCCTCCCGTCTCCTCCCCTATCATGTGCGCCACTGCCCCGGTGTTGCCGGTCACTTCCCCGTTCCAGCTCTGGATGCTGGCGCTGGCTGAAGCATCGATCCCCTCCGGCAGGTCCGCGTTCTCCGCGTAGGTAAAGTAAGCCACCAGAGTACCGCCCGCCCCGCTGTCCCGGGCCTCTTCATTTTGCGTCTCTGCTGTCTGCGTCTCTTCCCCGGCGCTCTCCTGCGCCGTCTCCTCCCCGCCGCAGGCGCTCACAGACATAGCTGTCACGCACGCCAGCAGCAGCGCTGCTATTCTTCTCTTCATATCGCTGTTTTCCTCCTTTTGCGAAACAATTTACAAAGTAAAAAAGCAGGTACAGCCCGCCGGAAATAGCTTTCCTTTGTCTGTACCCACATTATAATTGAGCAAAGTTCCTATGTCCAATACCTGATATCTTTGGATCATCCATGCTTTTTAGGCATGATTTTCTTTATAGCTTACAGGCTTTCCACCCAGGTCTTCAGCTCGCCCACAGAATGGCTTCCGTTCAGAAGCCGGCCCTCCTTAAGCACTGCGCCCGGGCAGCTGGGAGCCAGGGACTTCACCGTCTTCCCAAATCCGCTTCCGCCGGAGGTGGCAAAGAGGATGATCTCTTTTCCGCTGAAATCATAGCTCTCCAGGAATGTATTGATGATCGTGGGAGCTACATACCACCAGATAGGGAAGCCCAGGAAAATCCTGTCGTGGGACGCAATATCCGCATCCTTGTCCGCAAGCTCCGGCCTGGAGGACGGGTCCTGCATCTCAATCGTACTCCTGGATTTTTTGTCCATCCAGTTCAGATCCGCCGAAGTGTAGGGCACAGCCGGTTTTATCTCATAGAGATCCGCCCCCGCAGCCTGTGCAAGCCTCTCCGCTGTCCTTTTGGTTGTCCCGCTGGCCGAAAAATACGCTACAAGTGTCTTGCTCATATGATCGCTCTCCTTTTAAAAACATCTTTTCTCTTTTTACAGTCCTATTATAAAAAAATCTCCTTTCAATGTCCAATACTTAGCTTTTATCCCTTCCCATGCCCTTGGGGCATAAAGTATTGACCCTCGGGCCCTCGCCACCTCGCAGTCTCGCCATCTCACCTCCCTCATCTCCGCACATTCCCCACGTTCCTGTTTACATCCGCCTCAAACCTGGCTATACTGAAACAATACAGAGGTCCGCCGCTTCGGCGGACAAAAAAGGAGGGCAGCGCACCGTGACACGCGAGGAAGCCTGCCGCATCCTGGGAGTCTCCCCGGGAGCGGCGCCGGACCAGATCAAAAAGAAATACCGCCAGCTCATGCACCGGCTCCACCCGGACGCAGGGCCCTCTGAAGAAGACCTGCATCTGGCCTGGCAGGTCAACGCCGCCTACGCCCTTCTCAAGGGGATCGGGCCCGGAGACCGCCCCTCCCAGGCCGGGCCGGAGGCCGCATCAGGCGTCTTCCGCCGCAGGGATGCCCATCACAGTCCACACCGAAGCTCTGCCCGGCGCAGCGCCTGGGACGCCCCGGTCAACCGGCACGCCTATCGGGAGCGGGACATCCTGTGCCGCGCTGAGGACAGCGGCGGGGAGGTGATCGGCACCTTCACCGCCGCCAGGGGACGGTACTTCTGGACCACGGAGGAGGACTTTCCCCTCTTTCTGCGCAGCATCTACCTGTGCGGAAAGGAACTGCTGGACGAGGTCGACGCCTCCCTGGGGAGAGCCTCCTCCCCCTCCTGCCGCAGCCGGTTCCATGCGGACCTCACCTATCTTCTGGCCCAGCAGTACATAGACGCCACCTCCCTTCTCAAGGAGCTGGCGGCCAAAACCACCTCTGACCGGGAGGGGCAGGACATTTACTATTTCCCCGCCATGCTGGAGACAAAGGGCCAGGAACGTTCCGGTCTCCCAGGCTCCCTGCCGGCGGAGGCGCCTCTCTTCCCGGCAGGTGTGAGGGATCACCGCCTTTTCCTGAAGGACAGCGCCGGGCAGGAGGCAGGATACCTCTCCTTCTCGGACGACCGGCTGTACTATGTCCTGGTTCCCCTCTTTGAGCAGAGGCGGGTCCTTGTCCGTCTCCGCGCGGCCGGGGAAGGCGAAAGCGCTTCCCTGGCAGCCGGGAAAGGAGCCGCCGCCAGGAAGAAAAGAGGCGCCGGATACCGGCGCCTCCACCTGTGGCTGAAGTTCAAAAAAGAAGAAGACAGCAGCCGGCTGCCTGAAAGCCTGAGCCTTCAGATCAGCCAGCTCCTGGAACACTACAGGGCTTCCCTCTCCTGACCGGGGCGGGAGGCCTTGTCCATCTCGTACACCGTGTCCGCCAGGTTCATGGTGGATTTCCTGTGGGACACAAGCACCACGGTCCGGTTCTTCCGCTCCTCCTTCAGAGACTTCAGGATGATCCCCTCGTTCAGAGAGTCCAGATTGCTGGTGGGCTCGTCCAGGAGAAGGAAGGGGGCATCGTGGAGAAAGGCCCTGGCAATGCCGATCCGCTGCCTCTCTCCCCCTGAGAGGGTGTCGCCCAGCTCTCCCACCTCCGTCTCATAGCCCTTTGGCAGGGACAGGATGAAGTCGTGTACAGAGGCCTTTTTCGCCGCCTCCACGATCTCCTCCATGGACGCCCCGGGCTTTCCCACGGCGATATTGGCGGCGATGGAGTCGTGGAAGAGGCTCGTCTCCTGTGTCACATAGGACTCCATCCCCCGCAGGTCCGCCGTGTTGATCTCTCGCACATCCTTTCCGGAAATGAGGATTTTCCCCTCCCGGACGTCAAAGAAGCGCATCAAAAGCTTCAGGAAGGTGGACTTTCCGGAGCCGCTGGCCCCGTGGATGCCAATCACCTTTCCCCCTGGTATCTCCACAGAATAATCCCGCAGGATCTCCTCCTCCCCGTATCCGAAGCTGACCTTCTCGGCCTGAGCTCCCTCAAAATCTGTGTGCTCCCTTCCGCATACCTCCTCTACCTGGGGCTTCTCCTCCAGGATGGACAGGACCCGCTCGCCTGCCGCCAGCGTCTGGTTCAGGTTGTTGGACAGGTTGGAGAGAGCTGTCACCGGGCCAAAGGAGCCCATCATGGCAATGGAGGCGATGACCATGCCCACCAGATCCGCCTCCCCGGCCTGCTTCATGGTGATCATGAGAAGGAGCATGGCAAGAGAAAAGAGCAGGATGACCAGGTTGGTGACAGACCTCTGGGCTGCCTCCAGGCGGTTCAGCTTTTTCTGCAGAGCGCCCAGGCTGTCTGACCGCTCCTGCATCTGCCTTCTTCTCCTCTCCCCCTGGCCGTACTGGATGGTCTCGTCCAGCCCCCGCAGGGAGTCCAGGATAAAGCTGTTCAGGTCACCGAAGGCGCCGCGAAATTCCATGCCGGCCCCGCCGCCTCTTTTGCCGAACACAAGGGGGAGCACAGCCCCCACCGCGATGTAGCCTGCCAGCGCCAGCATCGCCCCCGCCGGGGAGAACTGCCCGATGAACAGCGCCATCACAAGGGAGGTGGCTATGGCGATGGCTATGGGGGAGATGGTGTGGGCGTAAAACACCTCCAAAAGCTCAATGTCCGATGTGATGACCGAGATCAGATTGCCCTTGTCCCGCCCCTCCAGCCTGGCCGGGCAGAGCCTTCTCAGGGCGGCAAACACCTTGTGCCTGATGATGGCCAGCAGCTTAAAGGCAATAAAATGGTTGCAGTACTGCTCCCCGTAGTGGAGCAAGCCCCTGGCCACTGCCAGGACGATGAGAAGGACAAACAGTGTCCCCGGCTCCGCCCCCAGGAGAAGCCCCGCCGTCCCCGGGTTCAGCTCCATGCCCGCGGCCGCCAGCAGGATGTGCAGCAGCCCGAAGCCCGCCAGGATGGTGAGAAAGATGGCGCACAGATATCCCAGCGTGCCCAGAAGGATCGCCAGGAGCATGACCGGCAGAAGCGGGGTCACCAGGCCCACAAGGCGTCCCATGATCCTGATGCCGCTGCGCCGCACGGGGGTGTTTCTCACCTCACCGCTGCCCGGCTGCACGCTGTTTACTTTTCCGGTTTCCAGGCTCATACTGCCGCCTCCTTTCCGTACTGTTCTTTTCCATACTGCTCCAGCTCCATCTGGGTCCTGTACAGCTTCTCATACTGTCCCCTCCTCTCCAGGAGCTGCCGGTGGGTGCCGGACTCCGCCACCCTGCCGTCCTGCATCATGTAGATCCGGTCGGAACCGGTCACATTTGCCAGCCGGTGGGAGATGAGGATGACCGTCTTCTGCCCTGCCAGGCGGCGGATCACATCCATGATCATCTCCTCGCTCTCCGCGTCAATGTTGGAGGTGGCCTCGTCAAAGATGTACACCGGCGTGTCGTGGAGCAGGGCCCTTGCCAGGGCCAGTCTCTGGCACTGGCCGCCGGAGAAGTTGCTGCCCTTTTCAAGGACAGGGGTCTGCAGCCCCTGCTGCCCTGCCAGGAAATCCCACAGGTTGGCCTTTCTCAGGGCCTCCTCCATCTCCCCCGGCCCGGCGTCCGGCGCTCCCATCCGCAGATTGTCCTCCACTGTGCCTTTAAAGAGCCAGCTGTTATGGCTCACCATGGTGATCTGTTCCATCAGGCTTTCCTCCCGGATATGGGACAGCTCCTTTCCCTGTATCCTCACGCTGCCCCCATAGCCTCTGTTCCTCCCCATGAGGATGCCGGCCGCCGTGCTCTTGCCGCAGCCCGAGGCCCCCACGATGGAGGTAAAGCTCCCTGCCGGGAACTCCATGGACACCTGGTCCAGTATCTGCCTGTCCTCCCCGTAGGAGAAGCACACGTTCTCAAATGCCAGGTCCGTCTCTCCGCCTGCCAGGATTTCCTCTCCCTTCTCAGGCTCCGGCAGATCCAGCAGGGCAAAGATCCGGTCGCTGGCCGCCATGCCGTTCATGGCGATGTGGAAGAAGGAGCCAAGAAGGCGCAGGGGAATGAAGAACTCGGAGGCCAGAAGAATGAGCATCAGCGCTCCGTGAAGGCTCACCCTTCCCCCCGCCAGCTCCCACAGGGTGACGATCATGCCCACCGCCGCCCCTCCGTAGGCGATGATATCCATGACGCTGGTGGAATTGAGCTGCATGGTCAGCACCTTCATGGTGACCCGCCGGAATTTCTGGGACTCCGCGTCCATCTCCCGGGCCTTCTCCTCATCCGCCTGATAAATCTTCAGGGTAGTCAGGCCCTGGAGATTTTCCAGGAAGCTGTCCCCCAGCTCTGTGTAAATGCCCCAGTATTTTGCCAGCAGACGCTTGGCGAACTTCTGCACCGCCACAATGGAGATGGGGATGAGGGGCACGCAGACAAGGAGCACCAGGCTGGCTCTCCAGCTCACAAAGGAGAGGACGGCAAACAGAGTCACCGGCGCCAGGAGGCTGTAGAAAAGCTGGGCCAGATATCTGCCGAAATAGGTCTCCAGCTGCTCCACTCCCTCCGCCGCCATCTGCACCACCTCCGACGTGGCTGTCTTCTCCCGGTAGGAGGCTCCCAGCCGGAGGAGCTTTTCATAGATTTTGTCCCGCAGGATCCGCTTCACATCCACACTGGCCCGGTAGGAGGCAAAGGAGGCCTGCCTGTCACAGACAAACCGCAGGGCAATGGCGCCCAGTGCCAGACCGCCCCATGTAAGGGCCGAGGAGCCGGTCACCTGCCAGAAAATTGCCTCCTCCAGCAGCATGGACACGCTGCAGATGACCAGGATCTGGCAGAGGAGGGAGAGCCACTGCCATAGCACCTGAAAGTAAATGTATTTCTTTGCCTGGGACAGAAGTCCCAGAAGTCTTTTCTTAATCATAGGCCTGCTCCTGCCCCTTTCTGTCTTCTCTGGGGATGGTCTTCACCCGGAAGAAGAAATAAATGACATGGCACACCCAGACAATGGCCAGACAGATCCTGCCCACGGGCACATTTCTCATCAGGATAAACCCAATGGCCATGACCACAGTCACGGTCCCCACAATGGAGCATTTCGTCTGCATGGTCATGCCCTTTCCCCTGACAAAGCTGTCCAGGTGCTTCCTGTACAGACCGGTTCCCAGGAACCAGTCGTGGAGCCTCCTGGAGCTCTTCGCAAAGCAGAACACAGTGGCCAGATAAAAGGGGACTGTTGGCAGGATAGGCAGCACAATGCCCACTGTCCCCAGTCCCAGACAGATAAATCCCGCGATGATCCACAGGAAACGAATCGGATTTTTGTTGTTCATATAGCTTTCTCCTGTCTCTTTCGCTCACCGCCCTCAGACGGTGAGCACAAATTTCTTTCCTTCTACATTTGTCACGCCCAGGGAGATGCCGTACAGCTCCCGGATGCACTCCGGCGTGATGATCTCCTCCGGCGCGCCCCAGGCGGCCACCCGTCCGTCCTTCAGCCCGATGATGCGGTCCGAATAGTGGATGGCCTGGTTGATGTCGTGGAGGACCATGATGATGGTGATGCCGTACTCCCGGTTCAGCCTCCGGACCAGCTCCAGGATCTCAATCTGGTAGCGGATGTCCAGGTAGGTGGTGGGCTCGTCCAGGAAGAGGATCTTCGTGCTCTGGACCAGCGCCATGGCGATCCACACCCGCTGTCTCTGGCCCCCGGAGAGCCTTCCCACCTCCCGATACCTGTATTGTTCCACGTTCGTCACTTCCATGGCCCACCGTATCTTCTCCTCGTCCTCCTGGCTGCGGGCCTGCATCATTTTCATGTGAGGGGTCCTGCCAAAGGACACCAGCCGCTCCACTGTGATGTCATCGGCGGAGGTGTTGTACTGGTGCACGATGGAAACCTTCCTGGCAAACTCCTTCAGCGCCAGGTTCTGGATATTCCTCCCCCCAAGGAAGATATTTCCCTTCCTGGGGCAGAGGTTTTTTGTCATCAGGTTGAAAAGGGTGGATTTCCCGCACCCGTTGGCCCCCATGATGGTGGTTATTTCTCCCTCCTGGATGGTAAAGGAGGCGTCTCTTAGCACTTTGTTCTTCCCGTAGGAAAAATACAGCCCTCTCACCTCCATAGCCGGCTTCTTCTTGTCCTCACGCTGCATATTTCTTTGACCTCCTAAGCAAAATGATAAAGAACGGGCCGCCGATCACGCTCATGATGATGGAGGCCGACACCTCGTAGGGCGCCGCCACGGTCCTTCCGATGGTGTCCGCCAGAAGGAAGGTAAAGGCACCCGCCAGCATGGAAAAGGGCACCAGGGCCCGGTGGTCGCTGCCCACCAGGATGCGCCCCATATGGGGCACGATGAGCCCTAGGAAGCTGACGGCTCCCGCCACTGCCGTGGAAATGCTGGCAAGGAGCACTGCCACCAGGGAGATCAGGATGCGCATCAGGTTGACATTGACTCCCAGCCCCCTGGCCGTCTTGTCCTCCAGAGTCATGAGATTGCACATTTTGGAAAACAGCACTGCCAGCACCAGCCCCACGATGACGTAGGGCAGAAGGGTCTGCACATCCTCCCAGGTCTTCTGGGTGATGTTCCCCTCCACGATGGAGGCCACCCCGGAGGAGTTGCCCCCTGTCATGGAGTTCAGGGCGTCCGAGAGCCCCGAGAACATAGCGCTCACCGCCACGCCTGTAAGGATGATGCGAAGAGGGCTTAAGCCCCCCTTCCAGGACAGGCTGTACACAAGGAAGAAGGCCAGCACGCCTCCCCCAAAGGCAAAGAGAGGGGTAAAGAAATAGAGGGCCGGGAGAAAGGCCGTGACCAGCACCGCCATAAAGCTGGCCCCGCTGGAAATGCCGATGATGCCCGGGTCTGCCAGGGGATTTTTCAGCACTGCCTGGAAGAGGACGCCCGCCACCGCCACCGCCGCCCCCGCAAAGAGGGAGATGACGATCCTGGGAAAGCGCAGGTCATAGATGGCCGCCACGTTCTCGATGCGCTCCACAAAGAGCCCTCTTATCAGCTCCCCAAAGGACACCTGCAGGCTCCCGATATTGATGGAGGCGAATACCAGCGCCGCCAGGAGGACTCCCAGGATGATAAAGGAGAGGGCCGCCCTGGCTGTCTTCTTCTTTTTCCGGCTCTGGTCCATCCTCCGGGCCTCCTCCGGTACTGTCAGTTTTTCTTCGCTCATGGCTCACCTCTCCTTACTTAGTAATCTCCTGCAGCGTCTCCTCGTCCGTCTTCCCGGTGGCTTCGCTCTCCTTTGCCGCCTCCGCAGCCCTGTCGCTGTTTTCCTTTGCCTGCTCCGCGTCGTCCTCGCTCTGGGGATAGAGCATGGGCTGGAGCTCCTCCAGGGCCTCCGGATAGTTGAAATTAGCGCTCATGCCAAAGAGCTCGTAGGTCAGGTCATAGACCCGCCCCTCCTTGACCGCCGTGAAATGCTGCCATATGTCGTTTGTCTCAAATTCCTCGTTGAACATCTCGATGATCTGATCCGGCAGCGCGTGCGCGGCCCGCAGGATCACATCCGGCTCCCTGGACTTCATATCCTCTGTGTTCACAGTCAGGAATTCCTGGTCCGTGCCGGCATACACATTCTCGCCTCCCGCCAGCTCCACCAGACTTCCCACGTAGGAGTTCTCTGTGGCGATGATGTAGCTTCCGGGAAGCCCCATGAGGATCAGCACCTTAGGGCTCTCCTGCCCCTCATTGCGAGTCACATAGTCCTCATAGAATTCCGTAAATTCATCTACCAGCTCCCCGGCCTGCTCCTCCCTGCCGAATATCTCTCCCAGCTCCTGGATGGACCGGTACATCCCCTGCACGCTGCGCAGGTTGAGGAAAGCCCAGTCCGTATCAATGGCCTCGTACTTTGGCTGGAGGTCCGACTGGAGGCTGGAGGGACTTAGTATCCAGTCCGGGGAGAGGGAGGCCACGATCTCCATGTCCGGGCTCATGGCCGTCCCCACCTGCTCCACCCCCTCGTACCGCTCCGGCAGGGAGGATATGGTGCTGGTGCACACGCCCACAAGGTCCAGCTCCAGCCGGTCACAGATGTCGGCTGTGGCGGGGGAGGTGGCTATGATGCGGGGCTCCTCCCCCATGGCCGCCACCTTGGCCTTGGCCGACTCCACAGCCGCGCTCCCGCTCTGGTCCACGCACCCTGCCAGGAGGCTCAGTGTCAGGGCGCCGCAGGCCAGCGCGCCTGCCGCCCTTCCAACTGCCATCCTCCCGGCCGTCTTTTTCCTGTCAATCCTCATCATCTTCGTAACCTCCGCCCCATCTGCGCCAGTTTCTCCGGAAGAAATAGACGATCGCTGCCGCCGCTCCCATGAAGACCAGACCGGTCGCCATGACGGCCGCCGCCACGGCAAACACGCCGCTGCCGGAAGCTCCTTCCGTCCCCTCTTCCCCGTCCGAAGCGGTAGAGAGGCTAAGCCCCTGGGCGTCGGACAGCTCTCCGTCTGTGGCTGGGTCCGCCGCCTCCTCTATGGAGCTGGAGAGAGCCGGTGCCTCGCTTCCATCTGTCTCTTCCCCTGTATTTGTATCGGCCAAGCCCGCCGCCGACAGACTGTTGCTGCCAAGGAAGGAGCCGCCGGACGCGCCGCCCGCAGTGCTGCCTGAGGAACTGCCTCCGGCCGTGCTGCTGCCCGCCGATGCGCTGCCTGTCCCGGAGGAAGTCCCGGAGGAGCTGCCGGACGCCGCCGTCACGATGGTGGCTTTCATGTCTGTGTTATTTCCCGCTGTGTAGTCGCTTGGATAGAGATAGAAGATGACATCTCTCCCCATGGGACTTACATACATGGAGACCCGGACCACACAGTTTTCACTGGGCACCTGGATACAGATATCCGAGGTGGCCCCGTTGCTGTCCGATCCGCTCCCCGTCACGCCCACAGCCGGGTTGGACCAGGAGGAGTCCCCCACGTTCTGTACCCAGAAGCTGTGACCGGATGTGTAGCTCATCAGGCTCATGCGGATGGTCAGGTAGTAGGCCCCGCTGTCCGTCACCTCCAGTATGCCTGTGGTGTAGACCGCTCCCTCCACCATCCCCTGTCCGGTGGCGTAGGACGCCTCTCCCCCGGAGTCCTCAATGGCCCCGGTGACCGGGTGGGCATAGCAGGGATGGACCGCACAGGTATAGACGTTTCCGCCGGCCGCCTGAGCGGACAGGGGCGCAGCCCCCTGCCCTGCTGCCAGGACCAGGAGAGCTGCCAGGGCGCCTGCAAGCGCCCGCTTTATCTTATTTCCCACTCTCACCTTCATCACCTGCTTCCTCTTCTCTGCCGCAAGGCCAGAACGACCGCAGCGGCCGCCACCGCAAGCAGCGCCGCCCATCCGGCGAGGGCTGTACCCGTCTCATCTCCTGTCCGGGCCGCGGACAGAGAGGATCCGCCCAGGCTGGAACCGCCAAGGGATGAGCCGCCCAGCGAAGAGCCTCCAAGGGAGGAACCTCCCAGCGAGGAGCCTCCGGGCAGGGTGGATGTTCCCAGACCGCTGCCGCCGGTCAGCAAGCCTTCTCCGCTGCCGTCTGTTTCCTCATCATCTGTCTGGCCCTCATCGTCGAAAGCCGGGTCATCGTCTGTCGTGGCCTGCAGCGTATCCCAGTCAAGAGCCAGGAACACAGGCTGCGTCCCCGTTCCCGAGGCGATGGCGTCCATGATGGGGACAAAGACCTGCAGGGGCACATAGCCGTCCTCCAGAGCCTCCGGTATGAGCTCAAAGGTGACCTCATCCGGGTAGTCTGTCCCGTACTGGTCGCTGACTCTGGAGCCGTCCTCGTTCTGCTGATAGCTGTCCACTGTCACAGCCCGCAGGTCTCCCTGCGGATTGCCGTACTGGTCCAGCGTGTAGCCGGTGGCAAAGTACTGAAGCTGGCTCAGATAGCCCAGCTGGGTGCCGATGGTGAGTCCCCGGAAGTTCATGGTCAGAGCGTACTTCCCGTCCTTCACCGTCAGCTTGATGGTGTGGTCGATGGCATTGTCGGACATGGAGAGGGTCTCCTTGTCCACCTTCAGCATCCGGCCCGTCACCGCGTACACGCCGTCCGGCAGATTGCGGATGTCCGTCTCATCCCCGCCGGGATCCGGGTTCTCCGGCTCCACTGCCGTTCCCCCGGCCTGAAGTGTGCTCCAGTCGATGTGGAGCCTGGCCAGCTGGGTGCCCTGCCCGGCGCCGATGGCCTCCATGACAGGCACGTAGATCTCCACGTAATTCATGTCCTCATCCTTCTGGATGGGAATGGAGATGACCTTCGGGTACTCCTTTCCCTCCGTATTCCCATCGTAGGACGGAGAGTCCGGGTCATTGTAGGCGTCGTACACGCCCGTGAAATACGACAGCACATCCGCGTCCGCCGCCTCGTAGGAGGAGGGATAGCCCATCTGGTTGTACACCACGCTGTCCATATCTACCTTCCGCAGCCGGTACAGGTAGCCCTCTATGCCGGAAATGTCCAGGGACTGTAAGGTGAGCTGCAGGGACATGTCCCCGTGTTCATCCACCACGATCACTCCCTGGGAAACCAGGGCCGCATCGCCCATGGACGGAGCGTCATTGGTGGCGTGCCACAGGGCCACGTCCACAGTGTAGGTTCCCTCTGCCAGGTCCTCCCCCTCCTCGCCGTCTCCCGGATCCTCCCCCGGATCAGGCTGGGGCTCCTCCGGCTCCGTTGTCCCGCCTCCTCCGTCACTGCTGTAGGTGATGGAAAAGGTAGTAGTTCCCGTGTAGTTGCCGGGCGCGGCGGCCGCCACGTCCGCTCCCGCGATGGTGATCCTTCCGCCAAGCACCGCCTCATCGGTCCCCGCGTCTCTCGTCTCCTTTGCCTGGAAGGACTGGGCGCCGAAATCATTGGAAAAGGCGAGGGAGTGGCTGCCCGCGTACAGAAGGCCGCCCTCCGGTGCCGTCACGGTCACAGTGCCCTCTTTGTCCTGGGAGGACACGGTAATGTCGTACTCCTGCACATTATCCTCGGTCCTGCTGAGAGCTCCCATGTCCAGAGACGAGGGCACGGTGACCTGATAGGAAGGAGCGGACGTCTCCTGCGCCACGCTGGCCGTCACATCCATGCTTTCCTGGGTGGTGTCCGGCGTCTCAGGGGTCTGCTCTCTGGCTGTCAGCGTATCCCAGTACATAGTCACAATGGTCTTGACGCTGAACTTACCGTTCTCAAAAAGGATGCCATTGATCTCGCCGTTCAGATTGCTCATGGCAGGCACGTAAATGCAGGTGTTGTTGTAGTAATACTGGCTCAGAGTGCCGGTCAGAGGGAAGGACACATCTGTGACAACCTGGTAGTCCCCCCTCTGCTCTGTATTGTAGGCGGCGCCCTCCATGGTCAGTGCGGCCGCCGTGTCGTTGTTCTCGTAGTAGCCGTTAAATCCGAGAATGTACATGGGCTCCTGGTCCGTGCCGGATACCATGGTGTAGGACAGCGTCATCTGCCCGCTCTCATCCACGGTCAGCACGGCCGGGGCCGTCTCCGTCTGCACAAGGCTGTGATCCACCACATCGCTGCGCACCGCCACAGTGATATCGTAGGTTCCCGCCACCGGCGTCTGGGAGGGCACTCCCAGGGCTGTCTCCTCCAGGGAAAGTCCCAGGGCCGATGCCACAGCCTCCTTGATGCCGTTGGAGGAGTAGGTGGCTCCCGACACGCCGTCCAGCCCCTTCAGGCCCTGGGCGTCTGTGTCCCCCAGTCCTATGATGCGGCTCTGCAGCCTCTCCACGGCGGAGGCAAGCTTGCCCTTGTTGACCTCCGCATAGGTCCCGCCGAAATTGTCGCCTGTGATCTCCAGGCCGGTGATCACGCCGTCCGTGACAGACACGGAAGCGTTGATGTTGTATTCACCGAACTGGTCTATGTGGAACGTTCCGCTGCCCGTGTAGGTTCCTCCGGCAGCCTTTGCTCCCATGGGCTGCGCCGTCCCGGCGGCCAGCACAGCCGCAAGGGCCAGCGCCGCCCATCTCTTTCCTGTCTTTTTTCTTCTCATCGTTCCCTCCGTCAAATAGAGGCAGACCTCTATGACAGCAGAAATCCTCCCAGGCAAAGAGCCGGAGGATTTCTGTCATATTACCGTCTGCCGTTTCCTTTAGTTCCCTTTGTAGGTAATGGAGAATGTTGTTGTTCCGGTGTAATTTCCGGCTTTAGCCGCAGCAACCGCATCCTTTCCGATGCGGATCGTTCCGCTCAGCTTGGTGCCTGCCGTGTCTGCATTGACATTCTGTGTCCCAAAGCTGTTGGAAAAGCTCAGTGTGTTTCCATCGCTTGTCAGGCTGCCGGACTCTGGCGCTGTGACAGCAATCTCTCCGTTCAGGTTAGAGGCCTTCACATCCACCGCGTAGACCATCGCGTTGTTTCTCTCTGCACTCAGCGTTCCCATCGAAACAGCAGAAGGAACCGTGACTGAATAATCTGGCGCGGAGACTGACTCCTCCACATTCGCTGTGATCTGCATATCTTTCGTGTCCGCAGAGGGCTCTGACGGGGTCTCCTCTCCGCCCACAGGCTGCAGGTCTGTCACCTGGACAAAGAAGTTCTGGGTGGAGTTCATCACGGAATTGACATAGGCAGAGGCAGCTACTGTTCCGGCCTCCAGGTCATCCACCGCGTCTCTTGGAAGGTCCACTGTCAGCACCTGCGTCGGGTAGGACTCCCCTTCGGTTATTCCAAACAGACTGGAGGTTGTGTCAAACACCTTCTCAGGCTTTGTCGTTATGTCAGACTCCGCTGTGTACTCTGTGTCATTTACCGTAAACTTCACATCCAGGATCGTGCCGTCAGTACCCATAGACGGGAAGGCGGGGATCGGGTAGGCCACATAGAATGTCAGCTCCGCGCTGTCCGCGTCAAGCGTCACCTCCGCCTCGTGCACAAAGATGGGATCGCACATGCTGGCAGCCCCGGTCCCATTGGCATTGAGGAAATGGATCTCTCCTGTGTAGTCTCCGTCGGTATAGTCGGCGGCAAACGCCGTGGTGCACATCATAGTCCCCAGCATGGCCACGGAAAGGGCCCCTGTCATCAATTTCTTTAACCTCATAATACATCTCCTTTTCTTTTTCTTCCGCCGCGGCGCGCCGCCCCGGCTCTATCCCTCAACGATCAGCGTACAGTTGACCTCCGCCCCGTTTCTCGGGGCCATCTCCTCATCCGCGCTGAAGGTCTCATATCTGACGGTCAGCGGATACTCGCCTGCCTCCATCGCTTTATCCAGCGTGATCTCATAGAGATGCTGGCCGGGCTGGATCAGCTTCGACGTGTAGATCGTCTCGTCTGTCTCCGGCAGATAGAAGGAAATCTGGAAATACACGGTATTTTCCTCCGGATTGACCAGCTCCACCGACACATCCTTTGTACCCGCCGGGATGGTGACAGATTTGTAGCCCGGGATCTCGATCCCGTCTGTCACACCGCTCTGAGCCTGCTGGCTGTCCGGCTTCTCCTGGTCCTCCTCAAACTCCGCGTAGTTCGTCACTTCCCTGGGTCTCGTGTAAAAGTAAATTCCCACAGCTCCCGCCAGGATAAGGACGAGAGCGGCAATGACTATCTTCTTTTTTCTGCCTGCGATTTTCATATCCACTTATCTCCGTCATTTCTAATTTTTATTAGTCCGAACTAACTGTTAGTCAAAAAAGCAACTCACCAGACAGCCGCTATACTGTCCAGTGAGTTAGCTTATCCTAACTGCTATGATACTACCATGCGTTACCTTTTTCTGTCAATATTTTACATTGAAAATAATTCTCATTTTCATTCTATGCCTGTCTCTGCCGGAACTCCTCCAGAAATTTCCCCGCCGCCCCGCTTAAGGGCTGGGACCGCTTCCAGGCGAGGACAGAGGCTGTGGCCAGCTCCGGGCAGAGGGGACGGAAGACCTGGCCTCTCCCCACATAGGACTCCATGGCCCCCTCTATGGCCAGAAAGCAGGCCTCCCCCGTGTTCATCATGACTGTCATATCGGTGATCAGATTAAAGGAGGCCAGGATATCCAGGTTCTGGAAATCCTCTCCCAGCCAGTTGGAAATCTCGCTCTGTACAGACTGGCGGCTGGGGGTGATAAGAAGAGTCCGCTTCAAATCCTCCCTGGTGATCTGTTCCTTTTGCGCCAAAGGATGCCCCTCCGGTATGAACAGCCCCCACCGCTCCTTCTCCCGCAGCCTGATATAGTCGTATCTGCTGATGTCCACCGGTTCCAGGAGCAGGCCGAAATCCAGAAGTCCCCTGTCCAGCTTCTCCTTTATGTAGTCAGATGTGTTTGTGTAGATCTCGTACTGCACCCGGGGATATTTTTCCCGAAAGGCAAGGAGCTCCCGGGTCAGGACATGGGAGCTTCTCAGCACGCCGCTCCCGATGGAGATGATGCCCCCCACTTCCTCCCTGGAAGCAAACTCATCCTCAATCTTGTCCATCAGCTCCGCCACTTCCTCAGCCCTTCTTCTCAGCATCACCCCCGCGTCCGTCAGTGTGAGGTGCTTTCCCCTCACAAAGAGCGGGGTGCCCAGCTCCTCCTCCAGCTGGGCCATCTGGCGGCTCAGCGTAGGCTGCGTGACGTGGAGGGCCTGCGCTGCCTTTGATATATTCTCCTCTCGCACCACTGTCAGAAAATATCTGAGTACCCGTATATCCATCTGCCTTCTCCTTCTCTCACTTGTCTCCACTGTCTCTTTCGCTCTGTCACAGCTCCAGCCCCAGGTCTGCCAGAGTGGTCTGCTGATACTCCCGGAATACTTTCAGCTCCCCGGGCGTCCTCCCCAGAACAAAGGGCACAAACTCATCCTCAAAGACCCAGCTCTCGATCTCCTCTTTTTCCAGAAGGACAGGCATCCTGTCATGCACCCTCTCCACCGAGGCATTGGCCTTTGTGGTCAGGATGATAAACCTCTTCTCCTCCTGAAAATACCGGTAAAATCCCGCCATGTAGAGAAGCGGCGACTCACGGTCTGAAAACTCTGCCCTGTTCCTGTCCTCATCCCACTCGTAGAAGTGTCCCGCGGGAATCACGCACCGTCTGCTCCTTATGCTGTCCCGGAACATCCGCTTCTCCAGCGCCGTCTCCGCCCTGGCATTGATGAGAAGGCCTCCGGGGCGCACCTTTCCATCCCTCTTCTGCTCTCCTGAAGGGGGCAGGAAGCCCCAGGTCATGAGCTCCAGGTGCAGCTCTCCTCCTTCTCCTGTCAGGACAGGCACCTGCTGCGAAGGACACACATCCCCCGCACTCTTTTTCAAAAACTCCCGCCACCCAAGGGTGTCCGCTGGCCCCAGGCCCGCATCTACCGGCAGCGCGCTCTCTACCCTTTTATCTATGTAATATCTCCCGCACATGGCCTTCCTCCTCCCCTGCACAGCATTTTTGATTTTTCAAATTAACTGACATTTTAATCGGTCTTCTGGCAAATGTCAACCGCCCGGCAGTTTGTCAGCCGACAGTTTCGCAGCCGGCAGTTTGGTGTCCGGCAGCTTGCGCCCGGCAGTTGCTGACTTGAAATTTTAAATTCCAGTGCAGAGTTAAATTCCACATGCCATTAAAAATTCATTGCTATTATAAGTTT
>NZ_JACLYY010000017.1:0-61143 GCF_016900595.1 Faecalicatena fissicatena | reverse complement strand
AAATATGGGAGTTGGCATTTTGGCAAAAAGAGTGGTGCTGGAGCTAGGGCTCCAGCACCACCTTTGTCTACAGTCTGAGATCGGTTCAAAATTGAACCGATCTTTTTTACTGCATTTTTACCGCTTACGATTTTACCACTCAAACTTCTTCTCGAAATATTTGTCCAGATCCTCGATCTTGATCCTCTCCTGCTCCATGGTATCTCTGTCGCGGACAGTCACTGCCCCGTCCTCCTCGGACTCAAAGTCATAGGTCACGCAGTAGGGAGTTCCGATCTCATCCTGACGGCGGTAGCGCTTTCCGATATTTCCTCTCTCGTCGAACTCACAGTTGTATTTTTTGCAGAGCTGTGTGTAGACCTTGGCAGCGCCCTCACTCAGCTTCTTGGAGAGAGGCAGAACGCCGATCTTCACAGGCGCGATGGCCGGATGGAAATGAAGGACTGTACGCATATCGCCGCCCTCCAGCTCCTCCTCGTCATAGGCGCTGCACAGGAAGGCCAGAACCATGCGGTCCGCTCCCAGTGAGGGCTCAATGACGTAGGGGATGTATTTTTCCTTCTTCTCATCGTCGAAGTAGGTCAGATCCTGCTTGGACACCTCCTGGTGCTGGCTCAGATCGTAGTCTGTTCTGTCCGCGATGCCCCAGAGCTCGCCCCAACCGAAGGGGAAGAGGAATTCCACGTCTGTGGTAGCCCGGCTGTAGAAGCACAGCTCCTCGGGAGAGTGGTCTCTCGCCCGCATCTCTTCTTCCTTAATTCCCAGGGTCTTCAGCCAGTCAAGGCAGTACTTCTTCCAGTACGCATGCCACTCAAGGTCTGTTCCCGGCTCACAGAAGAACTCCAGCTCCATCTGCTCGAATTCTCTTGTTCGGAAAATAAAGTTTCCAGGTGTGATCTCGTTCCTGAAAGACTTTCCAATCTGGCAGATACCAAAGGGGATCTTCTTTCTGGATGTGCGCTGCACATTTTTAAAGTTCACAAAAATGCCCTGAGCTGTCTCCGGCCGCAGGTACACGGTATTCTTCGCGTCCTCTGTCACCCCCTGGAAGGTCTTGAACATGAGATTGAACTCCCGGATCTCCGTGAAATTATGTTTGCCGCAGGATGGGCAGGGAATGTTATGTTCCTCGATAAAGGCCTCCATCTGCTCATGGCTCCAGCCGTCAATGGAGGGGCCAATATCAATACCGTTCTCCTGAGCGTAGTCCTCGATCATCTTGTCCGCGCGAAATCTCTCGTGGCACTCCTTACAGTCCATCAGAGGATCGCTGAAGCCGCCCAGATGTCCGGACGCCACCCATGTCTGGGGATTCATCAGGATCGCGCAGTCCACGCCTACATTGTAGGGATTTTCCTGGACAAATTTCTGCCACCAGGCCTTCTTTACATTGTTTTTCAGCTCCACACCAAGATTTCCATAGTCCCATGTATTTGCAAGACCACCGTAAATCTCAGACCCCGGATAGACAAAACCTCTTGATTTTGCAAGGCCTACGATTTTGTCCATTGTCTTCTCAACCATTTTTCTTTCTCTCCTTCATATAGTTCTGGATAATGTCAATATTATAACGTTAAGTACCGCAGTTTTCAAGCCCCGATCATCTGCTCCAGTATATCCAGTGATTTAAAATGCCGATCCACATAGATTTCCATATATCTTTTCATGATCGCCCCCAGCTCCCCCAGCACCTTCTCCGACACCGCAAAGGTATACAGCTTCTCAATGCTGGATGTCTCGATATACTGCATGGCGTAGAGGGTGGAGGGATCCATGGGCAGGCAGTCCACACTGTGGGGCCGGCACCCGTCACAGACAAGTCCCCCCTTAAGAGGACTGAAAAATCTCCCCTCCGTACTTTTCCGGCAGATCACGCAGTGAAATACGTCCGGCCCCTCGCCGTTTATGGTAATGGCCTTCAGCTCATATATGTACCGGATCAGCCTGTCCGGAATGGACTTTTTTGCCAGAGCCCGCAGAGTCTGATAGAGAAGCTTTAAAAGCTCCGTCTCATCATTTGCCTCCCGGGCATAGTAGTTGGCTATATCCATGAAATAGAACCCGTAGCAGGCGCCCTCCACATCCATCCGCAGCTCGGCGAAATAGTTGGAAATAGAGGCGGACACCATGGTGTAGGAGGTCCGCCCCTCATACAGGGAGAAGCTTCCAAAGGAGAAGGGTTCTGTCGCGCCTGACAGGGGATTGTTGGGTCTGCGCGCCCCCCTGGCAAACGCGGCGATCTTCCCCCGCTCCTTTGTCAGCAGCACCACTCTCTTGTCATATTCACCGATAGGAGTGGTCAAAAGGACCATTCCCGTCAACGTAATCTGTTCCAATCTTTTTCTCTCCCATCCCGGCTGCCGGGTCGTCATATTTCTGCATGATCTCCATGCACATCTCTATCCCTTTGTACTCGAGATAGTCCCTGACAGCTCCCGAGCGCATAAACCTGTCCCAGTATTCTTCCATTGCGTCACCTCATCTTCCTGCTGATGAGTTTAGCATCTCCTGTGAACGGTTCCTTTTATTCATCCTCCCGGTATCCAAAATTTTTCATCAGGTATTCGCTGTCTCTCCAGTCCTTCTTCACCTTCACCCAGAGCTTCAGATTTACCTGGCATCCCAGCATTTTTTCGATTTCATACCGGGCCGTGCTGCCGATCTTTTTCAACATATTTCCTTGTTTTCCAATGATTATCCCCTTGTGGCTGTCCCGCTCACAGATAATGGTGGCGTCAATGTGCATGACCTTCCTGTTTTTCTTCATGCTCTCAATGGTCACGGCAATGCCGTGGGGGATTTCCTCATTGAGGCAGTGCAGGGCCTTCTCCCGGATCAGCTCTGCCACAATCTGGCGTTCCGGCTGGTCCGTGATGGTGTCCTCATCGTAAAACTGAGGGCCGTAGGGAAGGTATTTCATGATCACCCTCAGAAGCTCGTCTGTGTTCTCTCCGCTCCTGGCCGACACGGGCACGATCTCGGCGAATTCGTAGAGATCCTTGTAGGCGGCGATGGCCGGAAGCACTTCCTCCCGTTTCACCATGTCCACCTTGTTGATCACAAGGATCACCGGCGTATGTACCTTTTGGAGCTGGTCAGCGATGTGCTTCTCACCTGCCCCGATAAATGTGGTGGGCTCCACCAGCCAGAGCACTACGTCCACCTCGTTGAGAGTCCGCTCGGCAATATTGACCATATACTCACCCAGCTTATTCTTGGCCTTATGGATGCCCGGCGTGTCCACGAAGACGATCTGTCCCTCCTCCGTGGTCAGCACGGTCTGTATCCTGTTCCTTGTGGTCTGGGGCTTGTTGGATGTTATGGCGATCTTCTGGCCGATCAAATAGTTCATAAGCGTTGACTTTCCAACGTTTGGCCGGCCTATGAGAGTCGCAAATCCTGATTTAAAATTGTCTGTCATATTAACTCCTTTATTAAAAGCTTGTCACGCTGTCGAACATATCCCTGTTCTCCTCGATTTTCTCCTCGCTTCCGATAACGCAGACCTGGTCCGCGGCCAGCATGGCTTCCACCACGCCGGCCAGGGCACGGATATCCTCCTGGGTGGCGTCCAGCACCTGAGCCCGCTCCTGGCGGATCATGTCCGCGCTGACATGGTTCATGTAGAGGTTCATGGACCGGTCGCCTCTGGAAGCCGGGGTCATGGGCTGATCCAGGTTACTGATGGTTCCGATAATGTACTTGTTCATATCCCGGTCGCTGACCGTAAAGCTCTTCAGATAGGCCACAACGCCCTCGTACACGTCCATGGTTCGCTTCAGGTGGGGATCCCGATAGGAGACGAGATACCCCTCCCCGATCCGGTTGAAGTTGCTCATGCAGCCGTAAGCGCCGCCCTTGACGCGGATATTCTGCCACAGATAGTCGTAGCTTAAGATCACCTTCAGGATCTGCAGGGCTCCTGTGTAGGACGCGCCGTGGTCGATGAAGTTGCCTGTGCGGGCCACATACTGGACCTTGGAGGCTGTCTTGAAGCCCTCGTTCTTCTTCTGGCAGTGGATCACACAGGGCGTCTCCGGCGCCTCGCCTGCAAAGAGGCCCTCCTTCATCTCCTTTACCAGCTCCTCCAGGCCGTCCAGCCCCTCCCGGGAGGCTGTGTAGCTGACCATCATATTGTCTCCCCGGAAGATCTGCCGGCCAAGCGCCTCAAGGGCCCGGGTCAGGTCCTCCTTTCTCTCCTCAAAGTGGTCTGTCAGGTCTGCCACGAACTGATAGAACTCAATGCCACCTGTCATGTCCTTGAATTTCGCCGAAGGCGAAGCGTAGGACAGAGCCCGCAGGGCAGCCGTTGTGTGCCCTGATGACTGGAAGCGCATGAGCAGGCGGGATTTCAGCATATCAAGGATCTCCCTGATCCGCTTTGTATCTCCCAGCTTTGACCTGGTGAGGATCTCCTTCATCATCCGGAAGGCAAAGGGAAGCTGGCCGTACATGGCTCTGGCCTTGATCTCAAAGGTAGCACGGAAGGCCTTCTCCTCCACCCTCGTCACGTCGTTGTAGAGCTCCAGTAAGGTGCCGATACCGCCGGTGTGACTGTTGATCTCATTGAACAGCTCCCCGTACTCATAGTTCTCTGTGTCGATAATGCCCAGCACGGACTGAAGGATGCCCACATAGCCCAGCATCTCCTCCGGCACGTCCGACAGGTCAAACATCAGGTCCACGTAGCCAATGCCGTTGGTCCATGTCTCGTGGAACACAGCTGGCACATCCGCCAGCGTCATCTCCTCATTGATGATGGGCGCAATATCCCGGGAAATATCTGTCCGCTTCAGCACCGGGATTTTCTCAATGTCCGACTGCCTGTCGGGCTGGGACTGGTAATCCTCCAGTTCCTTTGTCCGCTCCACCATGCGCTCCTTCTCGGCGTCGCTTAAGCTCTCCTTGTAGGCTTCAAGCTTCTCCTCCAGCTCACGGTCCATCCTGGCGGTGCGGCCCCGCTCCGGCTTCACCACGACGATGGCTCCGTGGGTGTTGTCCAGCAGGTATTTCCGGATCAGCTCTTCATAGTAGCCTGTCCCCACCTGCTTTTTCAGGAACTCAAAGGTAGCAAGGGCGTCAATGTGCATAAAGGGCTCATTCTCATCGTAGAGCCAGCTGTCCATCATCTGCAGCCCGTACATAAGTCCCTTTGGATAGCTGCCAAAATCCGCCTCCCTGTAGCGGAACTCATGGTAGTTGATGCCCGCCTCCAGGGCCTTCCTGTCCAGTCCCCTGTCCGCTATGCCGGTCAGCACGTCCTCGATAATGCGGACAAATTCTTCCTTCTGCTCCACGTTGGCATTTTTGGCGATCACAGAGAAGATAGGCTGGTAAATACCGTTGTCGTAGGAGCCCATAATGTCCTTTCCTATCCCGGCATCTGTCAGCGCCTTCTTAAGGGGCGCTCCCGGCGCAGACAAAAGGGCGTAGTCCAGGATCTGGAAGGCCAGATACAGCTCCCGGTCCAGGCTGGTGCCAATAACTTTATTGTAGGAGAGATAAGTGTTGTCCTCCTCCGGCTCATCGCTTGCTATGGAGTAGGGAATCTCCTTTTCCGCCATACTTGTAAAGGGCTTCTGCAGACGGATGGCAGAGTCCACCGGCTCATTTTCATACCGGCACAGGTACTCCTCATCCAGCCAGTTCAGCTTCTCCTCCATGTCCATATCCCCGTAGAGGTAAATGTAGCTGTTGGACGGATGGTAGTATCTCCGGTGAAAATCAAGAAACTGCTCATAGGTCAGCTCCGGGATCACGTCCGGGTCCCCGCCGGACTCATTTGCGTAGGAGGTGTCCGGGAACAGAGTGTTCAGCACCACTCTGTCCAGCACGCCCTCGGGGGAGGAAAAGGCCCCCTTCATCTCATTGTACACGACCCCGTTGTAGGTCAGCTTTCCGTCCTTCTCCTCCAGGTGGTAGCTCCAGCCCTCCTGGCGGAAGATCTCATCGTGCTCGTAAATGTTGGGGTACAGCACGGCATCCATGTACACATGCATTAGGTTCTGGAAATCCCTGTCATTGCAGCTGGCCACCGGATAGACCGTCTTGTCCGGGTAGGTCATGGCATTTAAAAAGGTATTCAGGGAGCCCTTCACCAGTTCCACAAAGGGATCCTTGGCCGGGAAATGCTTTGACCCGCAAAGAACCGAGTGCTCCATAATATGAGGCACTCCGGTGCTGTCTGAGGGGGGCGTTCTAAAGGCGATGCTGAACACCTTGTTGTCGTCGTCATTTTCAATGAGGACCACTCTGGCGCCGCTCTTTTTGTGTCTTAAAAGGTAACCTGTGGATTTGATCCCGTCCAGCTCCTCCCGGCGGATCAGCTCATAGGCTTTGCAGTTGTTTATCTCCATACTATCTATCCCCGTTTCTTTCTTAATCTCTTTTTATCTGAACATATATTATAGCAGTTTTCCCGCAAATAAGAAAGCTAATCATCTCTTTTTACCAGTCTGACAGGATGAAAAAAATCCTGGTATGTGTTATAGTCAATACATACTGCCAAAAAAATGATCGGAGGATACAAAAAATGACCACATTCAGACATTCCACCCCGGAGGATATAGAAGAAATCATGGAGATCATCGAGCGGGCCCGTGCCTTTCTCAGGTCTCAGGGGCTGGACCAGTGGCAGAAGGGTTACCCGGACCAGCAGATCTTCCTCTCCGACACAGCCACAGGCCTTGGCTATGTGCTGGAGGAGGAAGGGCGTATCGCGGCTGTGTGCGCCCTCACCTTCACGGAAGATCCATCCTACGGAAATATTTACGGCGGGCAGTGGCTGACCGAAAATAAAGGCGGCGCAGCCCCCGCCTACGCCGCCATCCACCGCATGGCTGTAAACGCCGCCCTGCGGGGAGAAGGGTACGCGGGCAGGCTCTTTGAAGAGGCCGCCGCCCTGGCCCGGGAGAGGGGTATGGAGAGCATCCGCATCGACACACACGCAGGCAACCTGCCCATGCAGCGGGCCCTGGAGAAATCCGGATTTTCCCGCTGCGGTACCATCTATCTGAAAGGCGGGGCCGAGGACGGGGATGCGAGGATCGCCTTTGAAAAAATCCTGTAAAATCCTTTACCCATAGCCCCGGAAACATATCCCCGGAACCGCAAAGGGAACCCGGAAGAGCTGCTCGCAGCCCCGCCGGGTTCCCTTTTCCTTTCACACTGCCAGTCGCTATTTTACTGCCAGGATTTTAAAGTCGTCTGCCTCTTTGCCGATCTGGCAGAGCAGACGGCGCATATTGCTCTCCTTCAGATTGCCGTCCAACGTCATGGTGATCTTCTGGAGGCCATCCTCTGTCGCCAGGTTCATGCTGTCTATGGTGATCTTGTTCAGCTTTGTCATATTGACAAAGAGATTGAGATCGCTTGTGGCAGAGGGACAGGTAAAGGAGATCTCTACCTGTGTGTGATCCGTATTCTCGTCCACGCCTGCCGCCTGCGCCGCGCCGTCCACTACCGTGTCCTGCATGGCTGTCAGCTTGCCGTACTGATACCTTCTGCTGACGCTCATGAGATGGCGCAGAAATGTGACATACTCATCATAGACCTCCTGATCCACGTCTCCGGCTCTCTTCTCGATAATGGAAAGCTCTCTCTCCAGGACGAACACATCGCCCCCTGTCTCGGCCTTCACCTCGGCCACCTTTTTGGCACATTCCATTCTCTTTAAAAATAAAGGTTTCATCTGTGTGTCCACAGCGTCAATATCCGCGCGTGCTTCCTCAAGTGTCATAATCCGTCTCCTTCCCTGTCTCTTTTACAAAATTTCCTAATGCCTTACAGCCGTGCTACAGCAGCGCTCCCTGCTTCCTGAGCTCCTCCCGGACAGTGTCTGCTTCCGCCTGTCCCCGGAGCGCCTGGCAGGCCGCCGCGACGCCTGCCGCATGTCCTGTGGCAAAGCAGGTTCCCATGACCCGGACCGCCGCGTGGGCCGTCTGCTCAGAGGACACCATCCTGCCGGCGCCGTAGAGATTGTCCAGGCTCTCGCACTGGAGCGCCCCCAAGGGCACGTCAAACCAGCTGCCCTCGGACACCTCGATGTAGGTTCCCATCTTGTTGGCGTCCATGTGGATCTCCGGCTTCCAGCCGGCTCTCGCCACACCGTCGGGCCGTTTTCTCCTTCCCAGCACATCCTGTGCGGTGATGATCTCTTTGCCCTTCATCCGCCTCGTCTCACGGAAGCCGATGGCCGGGCCGATGACTGTCAGCTCACAGTTCTCCATGCCGTGGAGATATTTCTTAAAGGCCTCCACATAGTAGAGCACCTGTCTCCTCGTATCCAGCTCCATTCTGGTCAGCTCCTGGCAGTCCAGGCCCGCGGGGATGGTGCTGGGAAGAAGGACTGCCACCTGATCCGAGCCCTCTCTTTTCAAGATAAAGCCTTTCTCCTTTGTCAGGTGGGGAATTCCCTCCTCCTTTGCCCGGATGACCGCCTTCTCAACAGCCTGGGGCGTCAGGTCACAGGAAGTGTCCACGCCGCTCAGCCGGAAGGGAAGAGTGGCCGCCTGCACGTTTCCGTTCTCATCTCCCCAGAGAGTAGGCGCGCCCGCCAGATGAACTACATTGGCATCTCCGGTTGTGTCCACAAAGGCCTTTGCCTCCACCAGAAAGCGGCCCTCATCGTCCACGCACTCAAGGGCTGTCACTGCCCGCCCCTCTGTGCGGACGCCGGTAATCCTCGTGTGGAAAAAGCAGGTGACACCTGCCTTCTCCAATACATTGTCCATGGCGCATTTCAGATACTCGGGATGAAAGTTAATATTTTTATTCCCAGTGGCAGACACCACATAGTTCCAGGAGGACTCGCTGAGGGCCTTCATCTCCTTCAGGATCAGCTCCCCCGCCCCCTCCACGACCCGCACAGGGTTTCCCCCGCAGGTGAAAAATCCGCAGAAGGCGGCCACGCCGGAGTGGGTGGCCTCCCCTCCCAGGTAAGGATTTCTCTCGATGAGCAGTGTCTTCGCCCCTGTCATGGCCGCACCGGCGGCAGCGGCCACACCGGCCGTGCCCCCGCCTGCCACAACAACATCATACTGATATTTTCTTTCCACGTGTAATTTCTCCTCTCACACAATAGACCAATAAACTGTCATCCGTATCTATGAGATGAACAGAGATCCAAGCGGGTAAGCGATAAAGCTGAGCACCAGGATACCCGCGATGGCAAACAGCGCGCCCCATACAAACATGGACTTGGTATCCGTCCATCCGGAACCAATGGCAACCGTGTTGACCGTACTCTGTCCTGCCGGTGTCATGTTGCAGATAGCAGCCGCAAATCCAACCATGCAGACTACAGCTCCCACATTGACAGACCCTGCTGGCAGAGCTGTCAGAACGGACAGGGCAACCGCACTTACTACTGTCGTGGTAACAATGTTGGATGAAAAGTTTGTCTCAATAACAGCCCATGTCATGAAGAACAGGATCAGGCCGATCACCGGGAGATTGGCTGTCAGCGGCTCCAGCGCGCCTGTCAGCCAGGCGCTGATGCCCACATCCTCGTTTGTCAGGCAGGTGCCAAGCTGTGTGGCTGCGGCTGTCATCAGCACGCTGCCCCAGAGCACGCCCTTGCTGACTGTCTCCTTGAAGTTCATGATGCTCTCGCCATCTGCCCGTACAACGAACAGGATGATACATCCGAGAAGCGGAGGCATAGCTGTGGACCAGCTGTTGACTGTGGCATAGAAGTCAGGCAGCACGTTCTGCACAAGGCTGGGAGCTACCCAGAGGAATACAGTGAGGGCCATAACGCCCAGGATCACCTTCTCCTTGAAGTCCGCTGCCGGAACTGTGCCGCGAAGGCTCATGGCCCTCTCAGGCTGGATATCCTTGATATCGTCCGGACGGTAGATAAATTTGAAGATCAGGATCAGGATCACGATCAGGATGATACCTGTGGGGATACCCATAGCCATGTACTGGAACTGGTTTACGTCATTTCCTGTAGCTGCTGTGTAGTATCCGATAGCCATTGTGGGCCACACATGTCCGATGGCTGTCATACCGGAGGAAAGGCTGATACAGAAGGCGGAGCCCATCATGATCATATTTCCTGCCTTGCCGCCCTTCTTCAGGCCGAGAACCTGGTAGATATCCTCCAGGAAGGGCATGAAGGCCACAAACAGTACGGACGGGGAAATGAAAAGTCCCATGAATGTCACGGCCGCAAGCAGGAAGCACACAAAATACCAGGGGCCTTTCCTTGCTATCCTGTTTGTGATAAAATAGATGGTACAGCGCCGCACAAAGTTTGTCTTTGACAGCGGGTATACCAACATGAAGGTAAACAGCAGGAAGGCCACGGTGGTATTTCCGAAGGCTCCCGCAAAGGTGCTTGAAAATCCGAATAACGGAAGCAGACCAAGGGCCAGCAGAGTGATCATACTCGGCCAGTCAATGGAAATCGTGATCCACATGATCAGTGAACCGAAGAATACGCCCAGCACAGCCCACGCGTCCTTGGAAAGTCCGCCCATCGCCGGCATGAACCGGGAGCCGATGATAACTACGAGGGCAAGTACCAGAAATGCTGTGTCTTTTACACTTTTCTTGTTTTGCATTTTCTTTCTCCTCTCATTCCTTTTACTTTATTACTTTGATGTGTTAAATCGCTCTATCATTATATACAATTTAATGCTATTTGTAAAGAAATAATATGTTATAATGTCTATAGGTTTTTCTTATATCATCTATCATTTATAGCAGGAGGTCATCCATATGCAGATCCAACAGATGCGCTACGTTCTGGCCGCAGCGGAGAAAAAGAGCTTCTCAGCCGCAGCCAAGGCCCTTTTCCTTTCCCAGCCCTCTCTTTCCCAGCAGATCCTCCACCTGGAAAAGGAGCTTGGCGTTCCCCTTTTTGTCCGCCACTCCAAGTCCGTCACCCTGACCGAGGCCGGTGAGCAGTTCGTCTCCTCAGCCCGCAGAATTCTCAATGAAGTGGACCAGCTCTCGGAAAACATGAAAAAGTACAGCGTTCTGGAGGCGGGAACGCTCCGCGTAGGTATGCTCTGGATCGCAGGGTATCTGCGGCTGCCAAGGGTCATCACGGACTATCACCGCCTCTTCCCGGGGATCCGGTACCAGCTCCACGTGGAGGGAAGCAACACCCTGCTTGCCATGCTGGACTCCCGGCAGATCAACGCCGCCTTTGTCATCGGCTCAGACACCATCTCCGCCCGGGAGGAGTACGACTGCCACAAGCTCATGGACGACTATTACGTGGCCGTCATGTCCAGAGAGCATCCTCTTGCCGGAAGACCGCTGCTGTCCATCAGCGATCTGGACGGCAAAGACATCCTGATGCCGGCAAAGGAGTCCGCCTTCCGCAGGGACATTGAGCAGGTGTTTTCCGACCACCACATCGTACCTAACGTCATCTGCGAGACAAGCCAGTCCGATATTGTCATGCAGCTGGCCTCCCAGAACCTGGCAGTGGGCTTTTCCTCCCGCTCCATCGCGGAGAAGTTGCTGATGCCGGAGTGCTGTATCGTGCCGCTGGAGGTAAGGCTGTCCCGCCCGATCTACTATGTGACCCTGCGGGAGCTGATGGACGTTCCCGCCGTCAGGTCCTTCACGGAATTTGTCCGCACATACCATTTTTAAAGCGGCAGAGCCTCGCAAAAAGAGACAGGCGTGTCCGGCACGGACACGCCTGTCTCTTTCTATTTTTCTCTACTCTTCTTTTCCATATATGTTCCTGAGCACCAGCAGCACCCCAAGGGTGATCACAATACCCACAGGCAGCGCGATCCACGCCGTCTGGACAAATCCCGCCACAATATATACCACAAAGGATATGGCCGCCACAGTGATGGCGTAGGGAAGCTGAGTCGTCACGTGGTTCACGTGGTTGCACTGAGCTCCCGCCGAGGACATGATGGTTGTGTCCGAGATGGGCGAGCAGTGGTCGCCGCACACAGCCCCTGCCATGCAGGCGGAGATGGAGATGATCATCATCGTCTCATTCTGTCCCTGGAATACCGCCACCACAATGGGGATCAGGATACCGAAGGTTCCCCAGGAGGTCCCTGTGGCAAAGGCCAGACAGCATCCCACCAGGAAGACAATGGCAGGCAGGAAGTTCATCAGGCTGCTGGCGCTGGACTGTACCAGATCAGCCACAAACACATCCGCCCCCAGGCTGTCCGTCATGGCCTTCAGTGTCCAGGCAAAGGTGAGGATCAGGATAGCCGGCACCATGGCCTTAAAGCCGTCCGGAATACAGCTCATGCACTCACTGAATTTGGTGACACGGCGGATAAGATAGAAAACAATGGTGATCACGTAGGCGCAGAAGCTGCCCAGCACCAGTCCCACAGAGGCATCGCTCTGGGAGAAGGAGGTGACAAAATCTGTCCCCGAGAAAAATCCTCCCGTGTAGATCATGCCGATGATACAGCAGATGATCAGCACAATAATGGGAAACACAAGGTCAATCACCTTCCCTTTTCCTGTCACAACCTCTTTTTCCGCATCCGCGTAGGGGCGGTCCGGCGTCGTGTAGATATCGCCCTTGATAGCGTTCAGCTCATGGGTGCGCATGGGGCCGTAATCCACCTTCAGCACCGCGATGCCAATCATCATGACGATGGTCAGCAGGGCGTAGAAATTGTAGGGGATGGCCCGGATAAAAACGGAGAACCCGTCCTCTCCGGGAACAAAACCGGTCACAGCCGCGGCCCAGGAGGAGATGGGGGCGATGATGCACACGGGGGCTGCCGTGGCGTCGATCAGGTAGGACAGCTTGGCCCTGGAGATGTTGTGCTTGTCTGTCACAGGACGCATAACGCTCCCCACTGTCAGGCAGTTAAAATAGTCGTCGATAAAGATCAGCACGCCCAGAAGGATGGTGGCAAGCTGGGCCCCTGTCCTCGTCTTGATGTGTTCCTTCGCCCACTCGCCGAAGGCGGCAGAGCCTCCCACCTTGTTCATCATGCAGACCATGATGCCAAGGATGACAAGGAACACGATAATCCCCACATTGTAGCTGTCGGAGAGCACAGAGATGATGCCTCCCTGGAAAACGTGAGTGATGGTTCCCTCAAAGGTAAATCCCGAGTAAAAAATGCCGCCGATCAGAATTCCGATAAACAGGGAGCTGTACACCTCCTTGGTGATCAGGGCCAGCACGATGGCCACAAGGGGCGGCAGCAGCGACCAGGGTGTGGCAAACATCCGGGGGACGTACTCTGTCTCCTCCCCAGCCGCAAAGCACAGGAGCGGACTGCAGGCCACAAAGAGCATGACAGCAGAGAGCGTCCACAAAACTTTTCTCTTTACATTCCTCATAAGTACCTTCCTCTCTTATACAAAGATAAATAGTAAAAGCCATGAACAAGCGCCGGGCGCACTCATTCATGGCATGTCATTCTCAAACGGTATACACTGCCTCTCCCTCCGGCCGGCAGTGTCATCCCCTCCTCATTCAACACTATGATAGCGCTCCACAGTTGTGACAGTCCACAGGATATTCTCACTGTGTCCCAGGGTACAGCTCCGGGTTCGTCTGTTCCCTTCGGCGGTCTTCCCTTTCCTCTGCGCGGCAGTCCTCCCGGGGACTGTGGCCGCGCGGTACTGATGAACACCGCGCCTCTATCCAGTCTTACTTATTCATATATACATTTCTATCATCTTTGGGTACGAAAGTCAACCGTTATTTATATATCAATATCCTCTGTCCGACGGTACCTCTCATAATAACAGGAGATCCCGCAGGCACATATGCACCTGCGGGATCTCTCTTATATCTTCCGGACTTCCTCTGTCCTGAAAATCTTTTATTCCTCTGTTCCGTAGAGAGTTACGAGCTTCTTCAGATAGTTGTATCTGTCTTTTGCCTCCTGCTCGTTCTTTGCGAACAGAACCTTTGCCTTCTCCGGGTTGGATCTTACAAGTGAATTGTAACGAACCTCGCCGTTCAGGAACTCCTGATAGCCATCCATCTTAGGCTCTTTGCTGTCCAGAGTAAACTTCGCGCCCTCTGCTGCCGGGTTGAACCGGAAGTTGTTCCAGTATCCGCACTCTACAGCCAGCGCTTCTTCCGTCTGAGCCTTGCTCATACCCTTCTTGATACCGTGGTTGATACACGGAGCGTATGCGATGATGAGTGACGGTCCCGGATATGCCTCAGCCTCGGAGATTGCCTTTACAGTCTGGTTGTAATCAGCACCCATAGCGATCTGAGCGACATATACGTAGCCGTAGCTCATTGCGATGCCGGCCAGGTCTTTCTTCTTTGTCTCTTTTCCGCCTGCAGCGAACTGAGCAACCGCACCGGTCTTTGTAGCCTTGGAGGACTGTCCGCCTGTGTTGGAGTAAACCTCAGTATCGAATACCATTACGTTGATGTCCTTGCCGCTTGCAAGCACGTGGTCAACGCCGCCAAATCCGATATCGTAAGCCCATCCGTCACCACCAAATACCCACTGGGATTTCTTGGCCAGGAAGTCCTTGTTGTTTACGATGTCCTTGCAAACCTCGCAGTCGCATCCTTCCAGAGCTTTTACAAGGTTGTCCGTAGCCGTTCCGTTTGTAGCGCCGCAGCTGTATGTGTCAAGCCACTCTTTGCAAGCAGCCTTCACTTCCTCAGAAGCCTTGTCAGACTCCATCACAGACTCAACCTTTGTCTTCAGGCCTGCTCTGATGGTGTTCTGAGCCAGCAGCATACCATAGCCGAACTCTGCGTTGTCCTCAAACAGAGAGTTGTCCCATGCCGGTCCCTTGCCCTCCGGTGTTACCGTGTAAGGTGTGGACGGTGAGGAGTTACCCCAGATAGAGGAGCATCCTGTAGCGTTGGCAATGTACATTCTGTCGCCAAACAGCTGTGTGATCAGTTTTGCGTAAGGTGTCTCGCCACATCCTGCACATGCGCCTGAGAACTCAAGCAGCGGCTGTTTGAACTGAGAACCTTTCACTGTATTTTCTTTGAATTTTGCAACTACTTCCGGTTTTACAGGAATCTCTCTTCCGAAGTCGAAGTATACCTGCTCGCCTGCGTTCTCCTCCATATTGCCCATAACGAGAGCCTTCTCGCCCTTCTTGCCCGGGCATACATTCGCACAGGAACCGCATCCTGTACAGTCATATGCGGAAACTGTCATTGTGAACTTCATGCCAGGCATACCGATCATATCCAGAGTCTTCAGTCCCTCCGGAGCCTTTGCAGCCTCTTCCTCTGTCAGGGCTACAGGACGGATAACTGCGTGCGGACATACATAGGCACAGCGGTTACACTGGATACAGTTGTCCGGATTCCAGATCGGGATATCTACCGCGATACCGCGCTTCTCGTATGCGGATGTACCGGACGGAGTGGAGCCGTCTACGTAATCCTTGAAAGCGGATACAGGCAGAGTGTTTCCTTCCTGAGCGTTTACCTTGGACTGGATATTCTTAACGAAGTCAACAACATCCTCTCTTCCGCCTTTGACCTCAGGTGAGAATAATCCCTCATCCTGGCAGTCTTTCCAGCTCTCGGGAACTGTCACTTCATGAACCTGTTTTGCTCCTGCATCGATGGCGTCGTAGTTCATCTGTACGATCTTGTCACCTTTTCTTCCGTAGGTAGCCTTTGCAGCGGCCTTCATCAGGTCGATGGCTTCCTCCTCCGGAATGATAGCTGCCAGCTTGAAGAATGCAGACTGAAGCACTGTGTTGATACGTCCGCCAAGTCCGATCTCCTTACCGATCTTGATACCGTCGATTGTATAGAATTTGATATTGTGGTTTGCGATAAATGCCTTTACCTGTCCCGGAAGGTGTTTCTCCAGTCCTTCCATATCCCACGGGCAGTTCAGAAGGAATGTTCCTCCGTCTACCAGCTCCTGTACCATGTTGTACTTGTTGATGTAGGACGGGTTGTGGCAGGCAACAAAGTTAGCCTTCTTGATCAGATATGTGGATTTGATCGGCTTCTTACCAAAGCGAAGGTGGGACATTGTCACACCGCCGGACTTCTTGGAGTCATAGTCAAAGTAAGCCTGTGCGTACATATCTGTGTTGTCGCCGATGATCTTGATGGAGTTCTTGTTTGCTCCTACAGTACCGTCAGCTCCAAGTCCCCAGAATTTACAGTTGATGGTTCCTTCCGGAGTTGTAACAAGCTGCTCGCCCTCCTCGAGGGAAAGTCCTGTCACGTCATCTACGATACCGATGGTGAATTTCTCTTTCTCTGTGTTATTGTATACAGCAACGATCTGAGCAGGTGTTGTGTCCTTGGAGCCTAATCCGTAGCGTCCGGAAAGGATCGGAACAGCGTCGAATTTTGTTCCCTTTAAGGCAGCTACAACATCCAGCCACAGAGGCTCACCGAGAGCTCCAGGCTCTTTTGTCCTGTCTAATACGGAAATTGTCTTAACTGTGTCAGGAATTGCGTCGATCAGTGCCTGTGCGCTGAACGGTCTGTACAGACGAACCTTTACAAGTCCGACCTTCTGTCCTGCTGCAAGGAGGTAGTCAACAGTCTCCTCGATGGTATCACATACGGATCCCATAGCGATGATAACCTTCTCTGCGTCCTCTGCTCCGTAGTAGTTGAACAGCTTGTAGTCTGTACCGATCTTGGCGTTAACCTTGTCCATGTACTCCTGAACGATAGCCGGCATAGCTGTGTAGTAGGGGTTGCTTGCCTCTCTTGCCTGGAAGAAGATATCCGGGTTCTGAGCGGAACCTCTCTGGCACGGATGGTTCGGGTTCAGGGCATGCTTTCTGAACGCGTCGATGGCATCCATGTCTACCAGGTCCTTCAGATCCTCGTAATCCCATGTCTCGATCTTCTGGATCTCGTGAGATGTACGGAAACCATCAAAGAAGTTGATGAAAGGAATACGTCCCTTGATCGCTGCACAATGTGCAACCGGTGTCAGGTCCATAACCTCCTGCACGCTGGACTCGCAGAGCATTGCGCATCCGGTCTGACGACAGGCATAAACGTCTGAATGATCACCGAAGATAGAAAGCGCATGGCTTGCAACTGCACGCGCGGATACGTTGAACACGCCCGGGAGCTGCTCACCGGCAATTTTGTAAAGGTTGGGGATCATAAGAAGCAGACCCTGGGAAGCTGTGTATGTTGTAGTCAGGGCACCTGCTGCCAGAGATCCGTGAACGGCACCTGCTGCGCCGGCCTCTGACTGCATCTCTGTCACCTGTACTTCCTGTCCAAAGATGTTCTTTCTTCCCTGTGTTGCCCACTCGTCTGTGGCTTCTGCCATAACGGATGAAGGCGTGATCGGGTAAATAGCCGCAACATCTGTATACGCATATGACGCGTGAGCTGCTGCATGATTACCATCCATGGTCTTCATTTTTCTTGCCATTTTCTTGTTCCTCCTTAGATTTTTGAAAAATAATAATTTAATTTTTCACATATATTAATATTATAGCCCGTGCCATTTTAAAAGTCCAGATTTTACTCTGTTTTCTTTTGTTTCTTTTTCGGTACAAGCCCCTTTCTCCCGCACACGATCCAGATCACGGACACCACCACCAGCACGCCTGCCAGCACCTGGGACACCGGGATTTCCGTGCCCGGGATCCACAGCTGGTCCGTCCGCAGGCCCTCGATCCAGAACCGGCCCGCGCCGTAGCCCGCCAGGTACAGAAGGAAAACCTCCCCCTCGAACTTCTTGTGGGTTCTGTAGAGGAGCAGGAGCACCAGCACCATGAGGCACCAGAGGGACTCGTAGAGAAAGGTGGGATGGACCTGGATGTAAGACACCCCGTCCACCACGTCGATGTGCTCCCGGATCTTCTCCGTCACGTCCGAGCTGCGCACCGCGTCCAGAGGCAGCCGCATGGCCAGAAGCCCATTGGTGTAGTCCCCGAAGGCCTCCCGGTTAAAGAAGTTGCCCCATCTGCCGATCATCTGCCCTGTCACAAGTCCCAGCACCGCCGTATCCAGCAGTCGGGTCACAGGCAGCTTTTTCACCCTCGCCACCACAAACACAGTGATCACCGCCGCTATGACGCCGCCGTAGATGGCCAGTCCCCCGTGGCGGGTGTTGAAGATCTCCAGCAGGTTGTCCTTGTACATATCCCAGGCAAAGACAACGTAGTAGATCCTGGCCCCGATAATACCGAATATGATGGCAAAGATGGCCAGGTCCAGGTAGTCCTCCTGGTTCTGGCCTGTTCTTTTCGCCTCCATCATGGCCATGCCAATGCCCGCCAGCATGCCGATGCCGATGACAATGCCGTAGTAGGCGATGTCAAACCCAAACACAGTCAGGGTCTTGCCCACATTTTCCAGATGGATGCCGATATTTGGGAATTCAATTGAAGTATGCATGACTTGTCCTGTCCTTTCCCGTCTCTTTTTCTGTCTATACGTTGAAGCGGAACAGCATGATGTCTCCGTCCTGCACCACGTAGTCCTTTCCCTCCAGGCGGATCAGCCCTTTCTCTTTCGCCGCATTGTGGGAGCCGCAGGCGATCAGGTCGTCGTAGGACACCACCTCGGCCCGGATAAATCCTCTTTCAAAGTCTGAGTGGATCTTTCCCGCCGCCTGGGGCGCCTTTGTTCCCTTTTTGATCGTCCATGCCCGCACCTCCGGCTCGCCTGCCGTCAGGTAGCTGATCAGTCCCAGGAGACGGTAGCTGGCCTTGATGAGCTTCTCAAGACCGGACTCGGAAAGCCCCAGATCCTCCAGGAACATCTTCTTCTCATCATCGTCCAGCTCCGCGATCTCCTGCTCGATCTGAGCGCATACGACAAACACCTCAAAGCCCTCCTTCGCCGCGTACTCCCGGACCGCCTGCACACCGGGGTTGGAAGCGCCGTCATCGGCCAGGTCGTCCTCCGCCACGTTGGCGGCAAAAATCACCGGCTTCCCGGTGAGAAGATTGTAGCTCTCCAGCCACGCCTGCTCCTCCTCGTCCTCGGCCCCGTCAAAGCTCTTGGCCAGCCTGCCCTCCTCCAGATGGGCCTTGATCTTCTCCAGAAGCTTCAGCTCCTTGGCCGCTGTCTTGTCATTTCTGGCCACCTTTGTGGTCTTGGCGATGCGCCGCTCCAGGATCTCCAGATCCGAGAAGATGAGCTCCAGGTTGATGGTCTCGATATCCCGCATGGGGTTGATGCTGCCGTCCACGTGGACAATGTTGCTGTCCTCAAAGCACCGCACCACATGAACGATGGCGTCCACCTCCCGGATGTTGGCCAGGAACTGGTTTCCGAGGCCCTCTCCCTTTGAGGCTCCTTTGACAAGCCCCGCGATATCTACAAATTCAATGGCTGCCGGGATGATCTTCTTTGTGTGGTACATCTCTCCCAGCACGTTCAGGCGCTCGTCCGGCACGGTCACCACGCCCACGTTGGGGTCGATGGTGCAGAAGGGGTAGTTTGCCGACTCCGCCCCTGCCTTTGTCAGTGAATTAAAAAGTGTGCTCTTGCCCACGTTGGGCAGGCCTACGATTCCTAATTTCATTTTATCCTCTACCTGTTCAAAAGCCCCTTCTCTCTGAGGGCTTCTGCCTTTCGTTATATTTACTGTGCGCTTTCTTTACTTCTGTTTTTCCTCTCTGTCCCGGGTCTCCATCAGGATGACGATCCCGCTGACGAAATCAATGACCACCTCGTCCTCCTCGATCTGATTGCTGACGCACAGGCTGTCGTAGGGGGTCAGAGTATGCTCTGTGAGGGGATATTTCGCTCCCCGGATGTTAAAGCCATAAACCACCTCGCCCAGAGGGAACACAGAAAAATAGTCCCCGAAGGCCTCCTCTTTTTTCAGATGGGTCTCCCCTCCGATGAGGCGGATACGGTTCTGCGGATCCAGGATCACCGCGTCCACCCCCGCCTTGAAGGGGATAGTCAGTGTCTGTATGTTCGCCCACAGGTGATCCACCCTGCTCCCGGTAGCGCCCAGGATCACCATCTCGTGGCACCCCAGGGTGATGGCAAGCCGAACCGCGATCTCTGTGTCCGAGGCATCCTTTACCGGATTGAACTCCCGCACGGAGACATGAGTCTCATTCTTATAGTAGTCTACGATCTCGTGGGACAGGCTGTCAAAGTCGCCCACGATATAGCTGGGCCGGATTTTGTGATGATACAGAAATTCCACCCCTTTGTCCACGCCGATAATGCATGGATCTTCGCACTCCCTGATGGTCTTTTCTATCAGCTCCTCATACAGAGTTCCCCCGCTGATGATCACTGCTCTCTTACTCATAGCTCTTAAGTATCTCCATGAAATTCTTTGTATTTTCTGCCGCACTGCCGTTAAAGACAGCAGAGCCGGCGACGATCACATTCGCCCCTGCATCCAGCACCTCACGGACGTTGGTCAGATACACGCCGCCGTCCACCTGGATATTCAGATCCATCCCTCTTTCCCGGGCCATCGCCCGCACAGTCCGGATCTTGTCCAGAGACTCAGGGATGAACTTCTGTCCGCCGAACCCGGGATGCACACACATGATGAGGATCATCTCCACATCGTCCAGGTATCTGTCCACCTCTTCCGCCGGCGTCTCCGGGCAGATGGAGAGCCCCGCCTTCATGCCGCACGCATGGATCTTATCCAGGGCTGCCTTCACGTCCGGGCAGGCTTCCAGGTGAACGGTCACGCCGTCCGCCCCCGCCTCCTGAAAGGCCTCCACATAGCGGATCGGATCCTGCACCATGAGGTGGGCGTCCATGAACTGCCCTGTGGCGTGGCGGATGGATTTCAGCACAGGCATGCCAAAAGAGATACTGGGGACAAACATGCCGTCCATGACGTCAAAATGGAGCCAGGCGGCGCCATTTTCCTCCGTCCTCCTGATCTCCTCTCCCAGCTCTGTGAAATCTGCCGCCAGAATAGACGGCGCCAAAATGTAATCCATATACTCAATACCTCCTCTTTGCCTTCAGCTCCTCATACATTTCCAGATAGCTGTCATACCTGGCCCTGTGGATCTCCCCTGACTCCACCGCCGCCTTCACGGCGCAGTCCGGCTCATGTACGTGGTCGCATCCATTGTATCTGCACTGCCCCTCATAGGGAAAGAATTCCGGGAAGCAGTGCTTCAGCTCTTCCTTCTCAAAATCATTGGTGTAGAGGGAGCTGAATCCCGGCGTATCCATAATATAGGAGTTCTCATCTATGGCGATGAGCTCGCTGTGGCGGGTGGTGTGCCGCCCCCTCTCGATCTTCTCGCTGATGGAGCCGGTCTCCATCTTAATCTCGCTCTGGAGAAGATTGATAAGGGAGGATTTCCCCACTCCGGAGGGACCGGCCACAGTGGTCGTCTTCCCCTCCAAAATCTCTCTCAGCTGCCGGATATTTTCTTTTTTCTCCGCGCTTGTAAAGAGGATCCGGCACCCGCAGTTCCGGTAAATATCCTTCAGGTCCGCAAGGCGCGGGTCATCAGCGATGTCCTTTTTGTTAAAGCAGAGCACCGCCGGAATGTCCTTTCTCTCCATCATGACGAGAAAGCGGTCCAGCAGATTCAGGTGGGGATCCGGCTTTGCCGCCGCGAACACCACAAGAGCCTGGTCCACATTGGCTACCGCCGGGCGGATCAGCTCGTTCTTCCTCGGAAGGATGCGGACCAGATTGCCCTCCATATCCTTCTCGTCCAGCACATCGATCTCCACGTTATCCCCCACAAGGGGCTTTTTGTTCTCTTTCCTGAAAATTCCTTTTGCCTTACATTCGTAAATACCGGATTCCGCTACATGGACGTAGTAGAACCCGGCAATACCTTTTATGATTTTTCCCTGCATGTATTACTGTCCTTCTTCTGTGTCCGGCTCCTCCGGCGTCTCAGTGCTGTCGCCTGGAGAAGACGACTGGCCCTGGCTTACCACGAGATTGACCGAAGCCCCCCTGGACACGCTGGCCCCCACGCCCGGGTCGCAGGAGATCACCTGTCCTGCCGGCGCGGAGTCCTCCCTGTAGGTCACGCTTCCCACGCTGAGCCCGGCGCTGGCAATCAGCTGGCGGGCGTTGCTCTCCGATACGCCCACGACAGAAGGCACGCTTACAGGCCTTGATCCAAGGCTCACCACGATATTGACGTTAGCGCCCGCGTCCACCTTTGTGCCGCCCGAGGGATCCTGGGAGATGACATTGCCCTGGGCCACGCTGTCGCTGTAGTCCGTGGTGACTGTCACATTCAGCCCGGCCCCTGAGAGGGTGCTCTTGGCTGTATTCTCATCCGTGCCCCGCACATCCGGGACGCTGATCTTCTGCTCTCCCTTGCTGACCTGTATGGTCACAGTAGAGCCCTTTGCGGCCTGGGTGCCTGCCTCCGGGTCGGTGGACACCACCTCGCCCTGGGGCTGGCTGCTGTAGACAGCGGCAGACTCTACCTTAAAGCCGGCGTCCTCCAGAGTCTTCTGGGCGTCCGCCTCGTCCTGGCCTACTACGTTGGGCACCTCCACCTGCTCATCCGTCTTGCCGGTGCTCACATCCAGAGTGATCTGCGTATTTTTCTTTACCTTTTCCCCGTTCTTCGGGTCCTGTGCCATGACATAGCCCTTCTCGTACTTGGCGGATTCCTCCTGCTTTCCAATTTTCCAGCCAAGTCCCGCGTTGTTCAGCTCTGCCTTGGCATCGTCTAGGGACATGCCCACCACGTTGGGCACCTTCACCTGGCCGCTGTCCTCCTCTTGTGTCGTTCCCGTGCCGCCAAACCGGAACAGTCCGGCCGCCCGGCCGATCACAAGGGCAAGCACCAAAATGATGATGACCGCCACGACGATGGTCATGATCTTGATGACCTTGTTCATGCGAGGATTGACTTCATCACTGTCGTGATCCTCCCCGTCCTCGTCATCTTCGTAATCCTCATCGTCTTCGCCGTAGTCGTCATCCTCGCCGTACTCATCGTCCTCGTCATCATCTCCATAGGAACTGCGGATATCGTCCAGATCATCCTCCGTGATGATCACTGTGTCCGCATTTCCTACAGGGACGATCTGGACGAAATCTCCGTCCGGATCCACAAGGGAGTGCTTCAGATCCTGGATCAGCTCGTCCACATCGCTGTATCTTCTCTCCGCGTTTTTCTGGGTACATTTCAAAATGATCTGCTCGAGACTGTAGGGGATGTCCGGCACCAGCTCGGAGGGAGGCGTGATCTCCTCCTGCAGATGCTTCATAGCCACCTCCACCGTAGTGTCCCCGTTGAAGGGAACCTGGCCTGTGACCATCTCGTACAGGGTGATACCGATGGAATAGATGTCGCTCTTCTCATCGCTGTAGCCGCCCCTCGCCTGCTCGGGAGAGGTATAGTGAACCGACCCCATGGCCACCGTGGTGGTGGTCTTGGAGGTCACCATCCTGGCGATGCCAAAATCCGTCACCTTCACTTTTCCATCGTTGGATATAATGATATTCTGGGGCTTGATGTCCCTGTGTATGATATGGTGCTTGTGGGCTTCCTCAATGCCCGAGCACATCTGGATCGCAATACTGATCACTTCTCTGGCGGAGAGGCGTTTCTTCCGGTCTATATACTCCTTCAGAGTGATGCCCTCCACAAGCTCCATGACCATATAGTAGAGTCCCCTGTCCTCCCCCACGTCGTAGACATTGACAATATTGGGGTTCAAAAGGCCGGCTGCGGCCTGGGCCTCGGAGCGGAACTTTTTCACAAAGGTCTCGTCCTCCCGGAACTCTTTTTTCAAAACCTTGATCGCGACGTAGCGGTTCAGCATTGTATCTCTGCCCTTGTAGACATCCGCCATGCCGCCTGAACCAATCTTCTCAATTACCTCATATCTGTTGCCTAAAAAAATACCATCTTTTACCATTTGCCTACCTCATCAGCGATGGGCTCCGCCATCACTACCCCTATATTATCTCTGCCTCCGTTTGCATTTGCCTTGTCGATCAGCATATGCACAGCCTCTATGATATCTCTGGAGCCCTTCACGATGCCGAACATGACTTCATCCTCCACCATGTTGCTCAGGCCGTCCGTGCACATCAGTATCTTGTCTCCCCTTCTGATGCGGAATTCATAGAAATCTGCCTCTGCCTCATCCTTTACTCCCATAGCCCTGGTGATAATGTTCTTGTCCGGGTGGTTCCTGGCCTCCTCGGCCTTGATCCCGCCCAGGCGCACCATCTCCTCCACCAGGGAGTGATCCTTGGACAGCTGCCGGATATTGTCGCTGATCAGATAGAGCCGGCTGTCTCCGATATTCGCAAAATGCAGTGTATTGTCAATGACCGTGGCCGCCACCAGGGTGGTGCCCATGCCCTCAAGCTTTATATCTCTTTGGGCCTCCTCGATCAGTCTGCGGTTGGCGGTGTCAATGGCAGCCTTGAAAATCTCATCCGGTCTGCCGGGCGCGCTTTTTTCCAGTTCTTTTTTCAGCGTCTCAACGGTAAATTTGGATGCGAAATCACCGGCCTTGTGGCCGCCCATTCCGTCCGCAACTACCAGAAGATTGGGGAACGGTCCGATGGGACTGTCTGTCGCGAACACATAGTCCTGATTTACCTCCCGTCTTCTCCCCACATCAGTCAGCGCGTAAAATTTCATCTGCCTTTTCCTTTCCCGCAGCCGCATAGCGTCTCCGTAATTGTCCACAGGCCCCGTCAATATCGGAACCTCTTTCCCTTCTTATAGTAACATTTATTCCGTTTTTTTCAAGTTTATTTTGGAATTTGAGGGCATTTTGACGGCTGGGACGCACATAGCTCCTCTCCCTCACCGGGTTCACCGGAATGAGGTTGATATGGCAGTTTCTGTGCCCTGCGATGCGGATCAGATCCGCCGCGTCCTCGTCCGTGTCGTTGACATCCTTCACCAGGCTGTACTCAAAGGTGATCCTTCTGCCCGTCTTCTCGAAATATGTATCGCAGGCCGCCAGCACCTCCGAGAGCTCGTATTTGTTTGCCACCGGCATGAGACTCTTCCTCTTTTCCTGCGTGCCCGCGTGGAGGGACAGGGCCAGGGTGATCTGAAAGCCCTCCTCCGCCAGCCTGAGAATCCCGGGCACGATACCGCAAGTGGAGGCGGTGATATTCCTCTGGCTGATGTTCAGCCCCTCAGGGGCGCTGACCATGCGGATAAAGCGGACAAAATTGTCATAGTTGTCCAGGGGCTCCCCGGTACCCATGACCACAATGTTGGACACCCTCTCCCCGGTTATCTTCTGGATCCTGTAGATCTGTCGGAGCATCTCCGAGGTCTTCAGGTTCCTTATGAGCCCGCCGATGGTGGAAGCGCAGAACCGGCATCCCATCCGGCACCCGGCCTGGGAGGAAATACAGACAGAATTTCCGTAGTCGTATTTCATCAGGACGCTCTCCACCATGTTGCCGTCCTCCAGCTCAAAAAGGAATTTCTCCGTGGGATCCGCCTTTGAGATCTGCCTCTCCACCAGCTCCACCGGGGCGATCTGGTACTCCTCGTCCAGCTTCTCCCGCAGGGACTTGGACAGGTTGGTCATCTCCTCAAAGCTGTCCGCCAGCTTTACGTGAAGCCACTGGTAGATCTGCTTTGCCCGGAAGGTCTTCTCCCCGGCCGCCTGCATCTCCTCCGCCAGCTCTTCATATGTATAGGAACAGATATCCTTCTTTTTCCTCACAGCCTTCTCCATAATTTCCCCCATATTCTCTCAGTCCTTTCTGTCAAAAAGGGCAATGTAAAATCCGTCTCCCGCCTGCTGCCCGGGGAGGATCTGCTCCTGGCTCACCAGCCGGAAATCCGGATGCTCCGCCTGGAACCAGGCCGCGTTCTCCTCGTTCTCCTCCCGGTTGATGGTGCAGGTGCTATAGACCAGCCTGCCGCCGGGCTTTACGTACCTCCACACCTGGGAGAGGATCCTTCTCTGGAGAGCCGCCAGCTCCCTCTCGTCCTCCCGGGTCATCCGGTATTTCAGGTCGCTCTTTCTCCCCAGGACTCCCAGCCCGGAGCAGGGAAGATCCGCGATCACAATGTCCGCCTTCTCCACAGACTCCTCGTCAGGAACCGTGGCATCCCAGCGGACGGCCCGGATATTTTCCATGCCGGACCGGCGGATGTTGTCCCATATGAGCTCCACCTTATAATCGCTGATATCCCTGGCCTCCACCATGCCTGTGCCCGCCAGCATATCCGCCAGGTGGAGCGCCTTCCCGCCGGGGGCGGCGCAGACGTCTATGACGTAGTCCCCCTCCTTCGGGTCCGCCCGCTGTGCCACCAGCATGGAGCTGATGTCCTGCACCTGGAAATCCCCCTCCTGAAAGCTGGGGAGGGCTGCCAGATAATCGTAGCCGGAGATCAGCAGGGCGCAGGATAGCTCCGGCACATCCTCCACCTTCACTCCCTCACGGATTAGCTTTTCTTTGAGCTCCTCCTTGGAGATCTGGTGTAGATTGCATCGGATGGAGGTGGGCTTCTCCTGAAGAAAATTCCGCAGCATCCTTTCCACCTGCTCCCGGCTATAGCAGCCGAGCCACTGCTCCAGTATCCACCGGGGCATGGAGTAGACCACGCTGAGATACTCCAGGGTTCCCTCCTCCGGATAGGGCACTGTATCCAGGTTTCTCGCGATGGAGCGGAGCACCCCGTTGACAAAGCCCCTCAGCCCGCCGAAGCCTCTTGAGGCCGCCAGCTTCACCGCCTCGCTGCAGACAGCACGATCAGGAACGCTGTCCATGTACTTCAGCTGATAGACCGCGCTCCTGATAATGGCCCGTATGACAGGCTTCATCTTCTTTACTTTTACCTTGGAAAACTGGTCCGTGATGTAGTCCAGCTCGATCATCCGCTCCAGGGTTCCCTCCACCACTCTCGTGATAAAGGCCCTGTCGCTTTTATCCAGGTACTGGTATTTCCCCAGCACCTGGTTCAGCGCAATATGGCTGTACTGCCCGTCCCTTGTGACAAGGAGAAGGATCTCCACCACCAGGTCCCTTGTGTTTATTTTTGTCATCGGTCCCTCCTCTTTCTCTCTTTTCTTTCTCCGTCCTCCGGCCTTCTATCTGCGCCTGTTGCCTGTCAGCAGGATGATACGCAGAAGCTGCAGGATAGAGGACGCCGCCCCTGCCACATAGGTGAGGGCCGCCGCCCCCAGCACCTTCTTCGTGCCCTGGATCTCATCCGGGTACATGATGCCGGAGCTGCCCAGGATGCGCACCGCCCTGCCCGAAGCATTGAACTCCACCGGCAGGGTCACAAGCTGAAACAGGACCGCCAGGGAGAAGGCAAGGATACCCAGGTTCAGGAACATCTCCGAGGACCGGCCTGTAAAGAGAAGTCCGATGAGGATCAGGGGCCAGGCAAGGGTGCTCCCCAGGTTAGCCAGGGGCACCAGGGATCCTCTGATTCTCAGGGGCATATACCCCTGGGCGTGCTGCATGGCGTGTCCGCACTCATGGGCCGCCACCCCCACCGCCGCCAGGGACGTGGAGTTGTAGGTGGCGTCAGAGAGCCGCAGCACCTTGGTCCTGGGATCATAGTGGTCGGTCAGATTGCCCGCCACCCTCTCGATCCGGACATCGTAGATGCCCGCCCGGCGCAGCACCTCGTATGCCGCCTCATGGCCGGTAAGGCCGCTGTGGCTGCGGACTCTGGAATATCTATTAAAGGTGGACCGCATTTTGGCGGAAGCCGCCAGACAGATGATCACACCCGCAATGACAAGTATATACGTAGGATCAAACCAGTAATACATTGGATACATCATAGTAATCAACCTCCTAGAGGAGTATTATATACGAAAAACAGGCTGCCAACCTGTTTTTCATATAAATTTAACACTTTTTTATTTATTCTTCCATTTCTTCTTCGCCAAGCCTTGTCCCCGGCTCCACCCGGTAGCCTCTCAGGAAGGCGTCCGCGTCCATACGCTTCTTTCCCGGGATCTGCAGCTGCCTGACCGCCAGAAGTCCTTTCCCTGTCTGGACGAGAAAGCTCTCCTTTGTCACCTCCGCCACGGTGCCGCAGGGCTGTCCGCTCTCCTTTTCCAACACGTCTGCCCCCCAGATCTTCATGGTCTTTCCTTCCCAGACAGTCCAGGCGCTGGGCCAGGGATTTAAGCCCCTCACAAGCCGCTCTATGGAAACCGCGTCCTCTGTCCAGTCGATCCTTCCCAGCTCCTTGGACAGCTGCCGCGCATACCGGGTGGGCGTCTCCCCCTGCTTTTCGGGGTGCAGGGTGCCGGCCTCCAGGGCCTTCAGGGTCTCCACACAGAGCTCTGCCCCGGCCTTCGCCAGCTTGTCATGGAGGCTGCCGCCGGTCTCATCCGCCTCGATAGGCACCTCTGTCCGCAGGAGCATATCTCCTGTGTCCAGCCCCTCGTCCATCTGCATGGTGGTCACGCCGGTGACTGTCTCCCCGTCAATGATGGACCACTGGATGGGCGCGGCTCCCCTGTACTTCGGCAGAAGGGAGGCGTGGACGTTGATGCACCCGCAGGGGGTGAGCTCCAGGATCTCTTTGGGGAGGATCTGTCCGAAAGCAATCACCACCATCACGTCCGCCCCATAGCGGGCCAGCTCCTCCACACAGCTCTTCTCCCTCACCTTCACGGGCTGAAAGACCGGGATGCCGTGTTCCAGAGCCTTCTCCTTTACCGGTGTATACTGCACCTTCCCGCCTCTTCCCTTTGGCTTGTCGGGCTGGGTCACGGCCAGCACCACCTCGTGCCCCGCCTGGATCAGGGCCTCCAGGGTCCCCACCGAAAAATCCGGGGTTCCCATAAAGATCACTCTCATCTACTCATCCTCCTCGTCGTAGGTCACATCGTGGAGCTCTCCCTCCACAAGATCCACGTACATCTTTCCATCCAGATGGTCGATCTCGTGGCAGAAGGCCCTTGCCAGAAGTCCGGTGCCCTCCAGCTCGATCTCTTCCATATCCTCGTTCAGAGCCCTCACCTTCACATAGTCAGGCCTTGTCACCTGGCCGGATTTGCCGGGCACGCTCAGGCACCCCTCCTCGCCGGTCTGCTCGCCGGAGGTCTCCAGGATCTCCGGGTTGATGAGGACGATGGGGCCCTCCCCCACATCGATGACGATGATCCTCTTGAGCACACCCACCTGGGGGGCCGCAAGCCCCACGCCCAGAGCCTCGTACATCGTATCCAGCATATCCTGGATCAGGATCTTTGTCCGCAGGGTCATCTTTGTCACTTCTTTGCACTGCTTTGTCAGCACTTCATCTCCAAGCTCTCTTATCTTTCTGGTTGCCATATGTCTTTAGCTCCTTCTATAAAAAATATTCTCTATCTGTCAAAAACGGCGTCCTGTCAGGAGTAGTCCCTGCCAAAAGGCCTCCTCCCGTCAGAAGGAATGTACAGGGTCAAAGTCGAACTGGATCCGGATATCCCGGAACCCCCGGTTCAACTCAATATACTGCTCCATTCGGTCCTTCGCCTTAACAAGCATACCATATTTTTCGGATTTTAGATAGAGGATCTTTCGGTAAACGTCGCTCACCTTTCCCACATGGGGGCTGGCCGGGCCGATCACCGCAAGCTGCCCCGAGGAGCCCAGTCTGGCCGCAAATTCCTTCAGATATGCGGAGGCGGTGGTCAGCTTCTCCTCGTCCTGCGCCGCCAGGAGGACGGCAAGGAGATGGGCAGCCGGCGGATACCCCATTATCTCCCGGTACCGGATCTCCTCCTCATAGAAGGCCTCGTAATCCTGCCTGGCGGCTGTCTCGATGCTGTAGTGCTCCGGGCTGTAGGTCTGGATCACCACCTCGCCTCCTCCCTCTCCTCTTCCCGCCCTGCCGGCGGCCTGTGTCAGAAGCTGAAAAGTGCGCTCCGCAGAGCGGTAATCATCAGTGTAGAGGGACATGTCCGCGGCCAGTACCCCCACCAGGGTCACATTGGGGAAATCGTGGCCCTTGACGATCATCTGGGTGCCCACAAGGATATCTGCCTCCCCGTCTCCGAAGGCGGAGAGGATCTTCTCGTGGCCGTCCTTTCTCCGGGTGGTGTCCGCGTCCATCCGGAGCACTCTGGCCCCCGGGAACTCCCGCTTTACCATCTCCTCGATCTGCTGGGTGCCCGCCTTAAAGCCCCCGATGTGGGGGGAGCCACATTCCGGGCAGGTTCGCACCATGGGCCTCTCATAGCCGCAGTAGTGGCAGACCAGCCTCCCTCCCCTGTGGGCGGACAGGGACACGTCGCAGTGGGGGCACTTGATCACGTGGCCGCAGGACCGGCAGGACACAAAGCCCGCGTAGCCTCGCCGGTTGATAAAGAGCATGGTCTGCTGCCCCTTCTGCAGCCGGTCCGCCATGAGCTCTCTCAGGCTGTCACTGAAGATAGAACGGTTCCCCTTCTTCAGCTCCTCCCGCATATCCGCCACCCGGACCCGGGGCAGAGTCCCGCTTCCGGCCCTGGAGGGCAGTCGCAGCAGCACATACTCTCCCCTCTCGCAGCGGTAGAAGGCCTCCAGGGAGGGAGTGGCCGATCCCAGCACCACACCGGCCCCCTCCAGGCGCGCCCTCTCCACAGCTGTCTCCCGGGCGTGATACCGGGGCACCTGCTCGCTCTTGTAGCTGCCCTCGTGCTCCTCGTCTATGACAATGAGCCCCAGCCTGGGAAAGGGGGTAAAAAGGGCGGACCTGGGGCCGATCATGACGTCAATCTCCCCCTTTTTCGCCCGCTGCATCTGGTCATACCTCTCCCCCGCCGACATCCGGGAGTTGAGGATGGACACCCGGTCCCCAAACATTCTCTGGAAGCGGAGCACAGTCTGCCAGGTAAGGGCGATCTCAGGGATGAGCACAATGGCCTGCCTGCCCGCCTCCACCACCTTTCGAATCATGGCCATGTAGACCTCCGTCTTGCCGCTGCCGGTAACGCCGTAGACCAGGTAGGTGCGCCGCAGTCCCCTGTCATAATCCTCTGAAAATCTCCGGATGGCCTCCGCCTGCTCTGTCGTGTACGCGATCTGTCTTCCCGCTTTCCTCCCGGCCTGCACCGGATTCCGGTACACCCGGGAGGACTCTGTGAGGAGAAGTCCATCCTCCTCCAGAGCCCGCACCACCGGAGGAGTGATATTCAGTTTCTCCCGGGCCAGGTCGTAGTCCAGCCTGGGGCTTGAGAGGAGGGCCTCAAGGAGACGGGCCCGGGCCTTCTGATTCTTCTTCTGATACCACCTTAATCTCTTCTCCCCCTCTTCCGGGGAGACGAGAAGGACCAGCGTCTTCTTCTCCCTCTCCCGCTCCTTTCTCTTGATGGGGAGGACGGTCTTCAGGGCCTGGATCATGGTGCCCCCGTAGGACTCCTTCATCCAGGCGGCCAGGGCCACCAGCCGGGTCTCGATGCCCACGCTCTCCCCCGGCACTGCCAGGATCTCCTTGATCTTTGCCGGGTCGTAGCCGGGGGTCTCGGAAAATCCCACAATATATCCCCTGGTCTCCTTATTTCCCTTTCCAAAGGGGACAAGCACCTCCGTCCCCACAGCCAGCTTCCCTTCCAGCTCTTTCGGAACCGTGTACTGAAATATTTTGTCCAGCTTTTCGTTTGTAATGTCAATGATAATATCTGCGTAAATCTTTTTTTCCGGCATCCTTACCTGTCCTTTTCTCCCCGGAGTGCCTCCAGTATGATCTCCCTGTCGTCCATGGGATAGCGCACTCCCTGTATTTCCTGGTATGTCTCGTGTCCCTTTCCCGCGATCAGGACCACGTCCCCTCTGCCGCTTCGGTCCACCGCATAGCGGATGGCCTCCCTGCGGTCCGGTATGACTGTGTAAAACCCTTCTGTCCGCCTCATGCCCTCCACAATGTCCGCGATGATGTCCTCCGGCCTTTCCTCCCTGGGATTGTCGCTGGTGATGACCGTCTCGTCCGCCATCCGCCCTGCCGTCTCTCCCATCTCATACCTTCTCTGCCTGGACCTGTTTCCCCCGCATCCGAAGAGGACGATGAGCCGGCTCTTCACAAAGCCCCTCAGAGTATCCAGGGCGCAGGAAAGGCTCATGGCATTGTGGGCGTAGTCCAGGAAGATAGTCCGCCCGCCTGCGCAAGAGATCTGCTCCATCCGGCCCGGGACCCTGACCCGGCTCAGAGCTTTTCGCACCGTCTCCTCCCGAATCCCCAGCTCAAAGGCCGCGGCGGCCGCCGCAAGGGCATTGTACACATTGTATCTCCCCGGAAGCGGGATAAAAAATCCTCCCTCTCTGCCCTCTATCCCAAAGCTCATGCCGGAGCGCCCGTCCCTTGTCTCTTCCTTAATCCTCACAGCCCGCCAGTCCGCTCCCTCCTCCGTACCGAAGGTAACTTTCCTGCACCCGGTCCGGTCAAAGATTTCCCCATAGCAGGGATCGTCTACATTCCCAAGCCCGGTCTCGCACTGGAGAAACAAAAGATGCTTGCACCACCGGTACTCCTCCGGGCTGGCATGCTCCCCGGGGCCGATGTGGTCCTCCCCCAGGTTGGTGAAGATCCCCATGCAGAAGGGAACGCAGGCAGTCCGCTCCAGCTTCAGCGCCTGGGAGGACACCTCCATCACTGCGCTTGTAAGCCCCGTCCCCCTCATCTCCTGAAAATACGCCATAAGCTGACAGGACTCAGGAGTTGTATGCGTGCTGGGGAAGCGGCGCAGTCCTGTGTCCGTCTCGATGGTTCCGATCAGTCCGCATGCCCCCTCCTCCCGCGCCAGGATATCCCGCAGCATCCAAGCGGTGGTTGTCTTCCCCTTTGTCCCGGTTATACCGATGACCCGCAGGTGCTCCGCCGGATACCCACAGGCAGCCGCGGACATGGCAGCCAGAGCCCACCGGGTATCCGCCACCCGGATTACCGTCACGCCAGGCGGGCAGGCGATCTCCTTTGACGCCACAATGGCCGCCGCTCCCTTTTCCACCGCCTCCGGGACAAACCTGTGTCCGTCCGTTCCGTACCCCTCAATGCAGACGTAGGCGTCTCCTCGTCTTAAATCTCTCGTGTCGTTCGTCACACCCTCAACCCGGGTGTGGACCGTACCTTGTATCACCTCGTATCTCACCTGTGAGAGCAGCCGGATCAGTTCCATATCTGCCTCCCGTGATATAGGCCTTATTTATAATTGTCACACAGCCGGGAGGTTCAGTCAACTGTTTCCGTGTGCCAAATTTCCCGGGAGGGTGACAAAAAGGATGCTCTTTTTAAAGCATCCTTCTACTCCCGCTCCGAAAATCCTTTCACAACCTTTTCCTGGATACGCAGCAGCGCCTCCGCATCCTGAGGGCCCAGAAATTCCAGCAGCCGGATCACATCCTCCAGCGTTTTTTCTCTCTTGTCTTCTATTTCATCTCTGCCTGCCAGAGTGATGGACACGATGACCTGCCTGTTGTCCTGGCAGTCCGCAGTCCGGGTCACCCAGCCCTTCATCTCCATATGCTTCAAAAGCGCGGCAATGCGGGCTGTGCTGACCTGCATCTTTCTGCTGAGATCCTTCGGGAAAGCTGTCCCTCCGTGTTTTTCCAGATAATTCAGCACAAAGAACTCTCCCTTTGTCAGTCTGGCCAGCTCCTCATTGACCGCCACATGAGGCCATTCAGAGCGCATTTTCAGGAGCTCCTCTGCTATCTCTTTGTAATTCATGATTCCTCCCCATCCGCAAATGCTATTAGTATTAGTAAATCATATGCCTCAGAGCAGAGTTTGTCAATCCTTGTTCCAAAGAGCTTACTTCCACATGGCTCAAAGAAGCCGTCTCAATGGAGATCCTTTCAGGCCAGACTGCCGATAAACGATGTCACCAGCCGCTCAAACTGATCCTTCACCCTGTCCGCCGTCTCCTGCACCTCCTGGTGGTCCAGGAGCCTGTCCAGTATGCCTGCTGCCATGTTGGTGATGCAGGATACGCCGCAGATCTCCATGCCCATGTGGCGGGCTGCGGTGGCCTCGCAGGCCGTGCTCATGCCTACGGCGTCCGCCCCCAGAGCGCGCAGCATCCGGATCTCTGCCGGCGTCTCATAGTTTGGCCCGGACAGCTGGGCGTAGACTCCCTCCCGCAAAGAGACCCTCTCCCGCCGGGCAGCCTCCCGCAGCTTCTCCATCAGCGCCCGGTCATAGACCTGGCTCATATCCGGGAAGCGTGTTCCCAGCTCTTCTATGTTCGTCCCTCTTAAGGGGCTAGGAACAAAGGAGGAGATCTGGTCTGTAATCATCATCAGATCCCCCGGCTCAAAGTCCAGATTGATCCCGCCCGCCGCGTTGGTAAGAAGGAGGGTGCGGGCCCCCAGCATACCCATAAGCCGGATGGGCAGGACCACCTCCTGCATGTCGTATCCCTCATAGTAGTGGACTCTTCCCTGCATCAGCACGACAGGCACGCCCTTCACTCTTCCAAAGAGGAAACGTCCCTGGTGTCCTGCCACAGTGGAGACGGGAAAGCCCTCCAGCCGGCTGTAGGGGATCTCCTCCTCCACCTGAATTCTCTCCCCGTATCCTCCAAGGCCGGATCCAAGCACAATGGCCGCCCTGGGCACAAAATCCGTTGTCTCCCTGATAGTATCCACATAGCGTTTCAGTCGTCTGTACATAGTCTTCCCCTTTCTCTGTCATTTTTTCCAGCTCTTCTTCCCCGGTCATCCTCTATCTCTAAAGCAGCTCTGCCAGGCGGGAGGTTCCGATGGTCCCCTCCGGCATCTCCAGGCCGAAATTGTCCGCCACAGTGGCTCCTATAACGGCAAAGGTGTCCGCCTCAGGCAGCGGCCCTCCCTTCCCCAGGGAGGGGGACCAGGCGATAAAGGGCACATACTCCCGGGTGTGGTCTGTCCCCGTGTAGGTGGGATCATTGCCGTGATCCGCCGTCAGGATCACCAGATCCTCCTCCCCCATAAGCTCCATCAGCCGTCCCAGGCCCACGTCAAATTTCTCGATCTCCCGGGCATACCCGCCAGGGTCTCTCCTGTGTCCCCACAGGGCGTCAAAATCCACCAGATTGGTAAAGCACAGCCCTGTGAAATCCTCCCGGCATATGTCACAGGTCTGCTCCATGCCATGGACGGAGCTGTCCGAGTGGAGGGAGCGGGTGATACCCTCGCCGGAGAAGATGTCGTGGATCTTTCCCACGGCGATCACATCCAGCCCCGCGTCTTTGAGCACGTTCATGGCAGTCCTGCCAAAGGGCTTTAAGGCATAGTCCCGGCGGTTGCTGGTGCGGACAAACTGGCCTCTCTTCTTTCCCACGTAGGGCCTGGCGATGACCCGCCCCACCTTCCACTCATCCCGCATGGTGAGCTCCCTGGCGATCTCACAGCAGCGGTACAGATTGGCCAGGTCAAAGGTCTCCTCATTGCCGGCGATCTGAAGCACCGAGTCAGCGGAGGTGTAAACGATCATGGATCCGTCCCGGATCTCCTCCTCCCCCAGCTCGTCCAGGATCTTCGTCCCGCTCTCGCTCCTGTTTCCGATCACCTTTTTGCCGCAGCGCCTTTCCAGCTCCCCGATCAGCTCCGGTGGAAAGCCGTGCTCCGTAAAGGTTTTAAAGGGCTTCTCCACTCTCAGCCCCATCATCTCCCAGTGGCCGGTCATGGTGTCCTTGCTCCTGCTGGCCTCCGCCATCCGCATGAAACGCCCCGCGGGAGCCGGGTCAGAGTCCATCTGCGGGCAGGGGTGCAGGTTCAGCATGCCAAGCCTTCGCAGATGGGGAATGGAAAGGGGACCCGCAGACTGAAGGATATGACCGAAGGTGTCCACGCCCACGTCCCCGTACTCCGGCGAGTCCGGCATAGCTCCTATTCCCAGAGAGTCCAGGACAATGACAAAAATTCTCTTATAGCGTTTCATAGTCTCCTCCTTTCGCGGCGCGTATCTGCCGGATCAGCTTCTCCTTTACACGGTCCGGCGCAAAGGATACTTCAGCGGCGTTCTCCATCAGCTGCCAGATTTCCTGATCCCGGATCCCCCAGGACTCCTGGACAAACTCCAGCTCCCCGGACAGGGTGCTGCCGCTGACCGTGCGGTTGTCCGTATTAATGGTGACCTTCAGCCTCTGATCCAGAAATTCCCGCAGAGGATACTCGCCGGGGCTCTCCACTGCCTTTGTCTGCAGGTTGCTGACAGGACACATCTCAATACCTATGTTCTTCTGCCTGCAAAGTCTCTCAAGCTCCGTCTGTCCCCCCATGGCGATTCCATGGCCGATCCGCAGGGCCCCGGCCTCCAGGGCATCCCGGATATTGGCGGCGCTGCCGCACTCCCCCGCATGGATGGTAAAGGGCAGGCCCAGCTCTCTTGCCCGGGCAAAAAGCTCCAGGAAATCCGCCATGGGGTAGGCCGCCTCATTGCCGGCTAAGTCCGCCGCGCACACGCCCTGTCCCAGAAATTCCCGGGCCGCCCGCATCATGGACAGATTTTGCTCAAAGGTGTGTCCCCGCATGGCGCACACGATGACGTTGTACTCTGTCCCAAAGTCCTTCCTGCCCCTCTCCAGCCCCTCCAGAAGAGACCGGATCACCTCCCGGCAGGTGAAAGAGCCGTGGGCCGAGAGGGAGGGGGCAAACCGCACCTCCGCGTATCTGACATTCTCCTCTGACACGGTTTTTATAAAATCATACCCTGCTCCCCGCAGTCCCTCCTCATCCTGAAGGCAGGCAAGCGGCAGGTCGAATTTTTCCAGGTACTGCGCCAGGCTTCGGCAGTCCCTGTCCACCTGCAGCTCCCGGAGAGACACCGGCCTTCCCAGCCTCTCTTCCACGAACTCCCGGCTCAGAGAGCCATCCAGGTGACAGTGGAGCTCCACCTTGGGAAACCTGGTCCACTTATTTTTCCCCATAGGTCCACCTCCTTTCTTTTTATTTTAGATATCCAGCGCTGCGTGATATCCCCAGTACACCGCGTTTGTAATGGTGGACACTCTGGACGCGTCGCCGGTCCTGTGCCGCTCTGCCCTCTACAGCTGTTTGGACTTCTCCGTGGCCACGTTGATGCACTCTATGACCGTACCTCTCATGCCGCCCTTTTCCAGCGCCTCGCAGCCCTCGATGGTGGTGCCTCCCGGGGAGGTGACCATATCCTTGAGCTGGCCCGGATGGATGTCCATGTCCAGAATCATCTTTGCCGTTCCAAGGCAGGTCTGGGCCGCCAGCCGGTAGGCTGTGGCGCGGGGCAGTCCCTGCTTCACGCCGCCGTCCGCCATGGCCTCGATGAACATGGCCACATAGGCCGGGCCGCCGCCGCTCAGGCCGCAGACCGCGTCGATGAGAGTTTCCGGCACCTTCTCCACCACGCCGATGGACCGGAAGAGCTCCTCCGCCGCAGCCATCTCTTCGCTGGCAAGGTCATTGTCCGCGCAGAGGGCAAAGGCCCCCTCAAATACCATGGCCGGCGTGTTTGGCATGACGCGCAGGATCCGGGCGTTTCCACTGATCATTCCCCGAAGCCTCTCCACTGTGACACCTGCCACGATGGAGATAAGAGCTTTCCCGTCCAGGGCCTCCCCGCACTGAGCCAGCGCCTCCTTCGCCTGCTGAGGCTTCACGGCCAGCAGCACAATGTCGCATTTTCCGCACACATCCGCATCGCTCTCTCCAAGAGCCGCTCCCCAGCCCTTCGCCTTATCCATCATCTCCTCTTTGATGTCGTAGACAATGGCATCGTCCTTTGAGATAACGCCGCTCTCCAGCGCTCCGTGGAGGATGGCTCCTCCCATATTACCGCATCCGATCCAGCCAATCTTCTTTGTGATCATTTTTCTTCCTCCTTTTTCCTTGTTTCTCAATCTGCTTTTTTGTCAATCCCTTTGTCCGCCGGGTCAGGTCTGTGGCGCTCCATCCACAGCTTCGTCCCCTCCGCCATGCAGCGGGCCGCGTACAGCATGCCCTTCTGGCCGATGCTCATGCCCGCCTGTCGGGCCGCCGCCCAGTGATGGAGGGGCGTCCCCCTGCACATGGTGGCCGCGCTGAGGGTAATGAGGGGCACCGTGTGGCTCACCTCCGCCGCGTCCGTCCCGATGGAGATGGGCACCGGCTCATCCTCCAGAGGCTCCAGTCCCCGGAAATACTCGCCCCCATTGTCCAGACCCGCCTCCTCTGTGATCCTGGCGGCAAAGTCCAGCTCCTCCTCCGTGTACTGCGGGGTGGGGATCTTTGTCATAGCTTCGTAATAGAGCTCTGTCAGCTCACGGTCGATCTTCATCTCCCGGCAGCTTGCCACCAGCTCGATCTCCACCGTGGTGCCCGTCATGAGGGCCGCTCCCCTGGCGCAGTCGTCCACTCTCTTGGAAGCGTCCTCCGTTCTCGCCCGCAGGCTGGAGCGGATAAAATAGTTGGTCTTCGCCAGGTCCGGCACCACGTTGGCGGGCTGTCCGTTGTCTTTGTAGGCGTAGTGCATGCGCACGTCCGTGGGTACATGCTCCCGCAGATAGTTGACGCCCACATTCATAAGCTCCGCCGCGTCCAGGGCGCTCCGCCCCTCCTCCGGGGAACGGGAGGCGTGGGCGCTGACTCCGTGGAAGGTATAATTTTTTATATCCTGCGCCTGCCATATGTCGTTGCTGACCCGGTTTCTGTCAAAGGGATGCCAGGTCACCGCAATGTCCAGGTCATCAAAGACTCCCGCCTTATTCATGACGATCTTTCCGGACATGATCTCCTCCGCGGGACAGCCGTAGACCCGCAAGATCCCGGCCACCCCCACCTTCTCCATGTACGCCTTCAGGGCGCAGGCCGCTGCCGCCGCTCCTGTACCCAGCAGATTGTGGCCGCAGGCGTGCCCCAGCTCCGGCAGTGCGTCGTACTCGGCCAGAAAGCCGATGACAGGCCGCCCCTCTCCCCACACGGCGGTAAATGCCGTGTCGATCCCGGCAGTCTTCTTCTCCACCCGGAAGCCATTTTCCTCCAGAAAGGAAGCCAGATATGCGCTGGAGAGCTCCTCTTTGTAAGCTGTCTCCGGATGCCGGAAAATGTAGTCCGCTGTCCGGACTACCTCCTCCTTGTGTTCCTCCAGCCAGTCTGCGATCAGATTTTCCTTCTCCCTGCCGCTCATACAAATGCCTCCTTCGGGTAAATCTCCTCCTCGGGAACTGTGTCCAGCACATCCAGACACTCCTGCCCGAACAGCTCCGCAAATTCCGCCAGCGCCCTGTCCACAGCTCTCTGCCCGTCATCTCCCAGATCCTCGATGAGGATTCGGCTGATGGTGGCTCTGAGATGAGCCGTGTGGAAGGTAAAATCCTTCATACAGGAGGCTTCCAGCTCCTTTTTCTTCGCCGCCAGGGCCTCGTTCTCCTCAGGCGTCAGAGGGCATCCCCAGTCGAACTCACAGCGCGGGCCGCCCCAGCTCATGGGCTCCGTCACCTGGGTACAGACATATTTGTCCTGATAGCCCTGGTACACCGCGTTGTCCACATTGACACAGTAGAGCCTTCCGTACTCAGTGAGGCCGTGCTTTTCCCAGGCATCACACCAGGCGCATTTTGCAATATAGGTCTGCAGGGTGGGCTGGGTGTGGATCTGCCCGAACTCCATCTGCCCGTCAAAGTCCGGCTTCCACTCGCCGTAGGCCTGATTGGTCATCGTGTTGATCTCATCCCCTCTTTTGCGGGCATTGCAGGCCATCCGCCGGCCCCTCTCCTTTCCGTACACGGTCATGCCCCGCAGGATGGACTCCTTTCCCTTTTCCCCGCACAGCTCCACCGCCTGTCTTGCCAGAAGCGCAAACAGCACCGCGTGGTGCTCGATCCGTAAGCATACTGTTTTCTTTGTCATCACTCTGTCTCCTTTCTGCTCATCCATGTCAGTCGATCTGCTAAAAATTTGCGGTCCCCAGCTGAAGGATATAGAAAGACACCATGATCCTCACCCGGTTCTCATTACTCAGTATATCATATCCAAGCACATCTTTGATCTTATTCAGCTTGTAGGTCAGCGTATTTTTGTGGCAGTACAGTGCCTCTGCCGCGCGCACTGTGCTGCAGTCATTTTCAAAATAGGCCTTCAGGATCCTCATATACTCCGTCCCGTGCTCCCTGTCATACTCCATCAGCCTTCCCAGCACCTCCCGGACAAAGTCCGGGTAAATGGCCGTCTCCTTTACGTCGGTGAGGATCTTGTAGATCCCCAGCTCGTCGTAGGCCAGAAAATTTTTCGGGATGGTAGTCTTCGTCAGCTGGTAGGCCGTGTAGGCATTTTCATAGGACCGGTGAATATCCTGTATCCGTTCTACCGTGGTGCCCGCTCCGATATAGAGGTTTGGATCCTCCCCGGACAGCCTGCGGAACTGATCCCGCAGCCAGTCTCCCCGGTAGCCTGCTGCCAGTATGATCAGACGCCCCTCCTCCTCGTAAAAGATGGTCTTCTCCATGGAAAAGTGGAGCTTTCTCTGGATATCCTCCAGAAGCCGGTTGCCCCTCTCTGTGTCGTAGGCGTGACAGCTCATAATGATGACCGTGTAGGAGAGGTCTCTTGGAAAGCCGTTTCTCTCCATATGGTTCATGTAGAGCTCCTCGTTGTCCGGATAGAAAATAGCATTTTTCATGGCCGTGACCAGGTTGGTCTCCCTCTGCTCATTCTTCAGCAGGATCTCCGAGAACTTCCGCATAATGTCAATGTAGGGCGTCTTCCAGGATGCGGAAAAGAGGGGAAGCCTTCTTTTATTGCACCAGTCGACAGCCTCCCGGGAAAACTGCTTTCCCTCCCCCAGCGCGATGATCACCCCGCCGGCCCCGGCCCGGTCCATGGCTGCCAGAAATTCCTTCAGCCATTCCTCTGACCTGTAATTCAGGCCGGAGTTGAAGACCAGCTCGTCCCCGTAAAGAAACTGGGCAAACTCGCTTCCCTCCACCATGTGGATCCAGCTGATCTTTCTGTCATAGCAGGAGTCTGTGTGGAGCTTCACTTCATATTCCGGCCGGATCTCCCTGTACAAATACTGTAATTCAACTGCCATAGAAAAAATCTCCTTTATACAGTAAAGAATACCATTTTTGTGCTCAGATCACAATTATTTTCCGAATATATGGTTTGAAAAAATATTTTCAAAGGGTTTTTCCTGTGATATATTGTATTCGAAATACAAAACATATTTAAAACCCCCGAATTTGTATTTCCATCACAATCTCTGGATTATAGAAAGAAGCAGCGTGCTGACCGCACGCTGCTTTTTCGTTCCATATAGACTTTATACCAGCAGTCCGGCAGCTATGACTGCTGCCGTCATGACAAGGATCACCAGGTAGGATCGGGATTTGTGTAAAGAAATTCTTAAGTTTTCGCACTTCGCTTGACCTGTGTTCCGCCCCATATTATGATGGTGAAAGTATCGGGACATCTTCTCCTTTATAGATGCCCTGATTATTCTACCGGGCAAAGAGCAAAGGATAAGCATTATGGAGTACACATTTACAGAAATCTTCTGGCTGTTCCTCATCTATTCCTTTATCGGATGGATTATAGAGACAGTCGTGGGAACAATCAAAAACAGGAAATTCATGAACCGGGGATTTTCGACAGGCCCCTTCTGTCTCGTATACGGGGCCGGCGCCGTCCTCATGTCCGTCACCCTGCCGGAGCTGATAGACAATCTTGTTCTGCTCTTCGTTGGCTGCGCCATACAGGCCACCGCTGTTGAGTGGATCACAGGCAAGACGCTGGAACGGCTGAACCGGCATAAATGGTGGGACTACTCGGATAAAAAATGGAATTTTGACGGCTATATCTGTTTCCAGTACACGGTTCTGTGGGGCGTGCTGGGCGTCATCTGTCTGAAATACGGCAATCCCCTCCTCTTCTCCCTGTACAGCCGGATACCGGGGCCCATCACCTCCATCATTGTGTGGGTCCTGATGGGATATGTACTTCTGGACACAGTGGTGTCCATGGCCGCGGCCCTGCGCCTGCGAACCTTTGAGGCCAGCCAGTCGCGTATTCCCCTCATGCGCTTTGTGGAGCGCCGGATGTCCAGGGCCTACCCGGTCATCCAGGAGAAGACGGAGGATATACTTCGGGAGGGAAAATTTGCCGAGGGCTGCGGATTTTACAAGCTGTTCTGGCTCTTTCTCATCGGCTCTCTTCTTGGAGACATCACGGAGACGCTCTACTGCCGCCTGGTAGGCGGAACATGGATATACCGCAGCAGCCTTGTGTGGGGTCCCTTCAGCGTGGTCTGGGGCTTTGCCATCGTGCTTGCCACTGCCCTTCTGTACAAGGACCGGGACAAGCCGGACCGCCATATTTTCCTCGTCGGCACCTTCCTGGGCGGAGCCTACGAGTACATATGCAGCGTCCTGTCAGAGCTGGTGTTCGGCCAGGTTTTCTGGGACTACAGCAATATCCCCTTCAACCTGGGAGGCCGCATCAATCTTCTGTACTGCTTCTTCTGGGGCATTGCTGCTGTTGTATGGATCAAGGGGCTGTACCCCCACTTTGCAGGGTGGATCGAGAAAATCCCGAAGGTAGCCGGCTACATCGCCACCTGGATCCTGGTGGTCTTTATGGCCGCCAACATCCTGGTCTCCGCCGCGGCGCTCATGCGCTACAGCGCCCGGGACGGCGGGCCTGCCGCCCCCTCCGGCTGGGAGCATATCATCGACACCCACTTTGACGACGCAACAATGAGACAGCTCTATCCCAACTCCGAGATGAGATAATGTGTCACACAGCATACACAATAGCGCACCAGTTAGTGTAAGTTCAGACGTAATACTTTTTAAAAGTGTTACGTCTCCTGTTAATTTTTTCACAGCTCAGTGAACATTTCCTGGAACGCTGTATCCGCGTATTTCTTCACTCTCTCCTCCAGAGCCCGGTAGCGCCTCACCAGGGAAATGCTCTCCGGGGTGAGGGAGCAGCTGCCGCCGCTCCTGCCGCCGTGGTGCCGGAGGATGAGGGCGTACCCCAGCTCGTTCTCGGCCCGGTTCACGATCTTCCATCCCTTGCTGTAGGACATGCCCATCCGGCCGCAGGCCTCCTTCATGGATCCGGTCTCCCCGACAAGCTCCAAAAGCTCAGCCACTCCGGGGCCAAGAACCGGCTCGTCTGTGCCAATCTGGAGCTTTACCCGCAGGCGGAATTCCTTCCGGTCTTTCTGTTCTTTTCTGTCTCCATCGGAATGGGTATATCCTGTCTGTTCTGCCTCTTTTCTGTTCAAATGAATTCCCCCCTGTCAGCACATTTTCTACTTTTTCACCATTCCACTATTCTTCCAGAAGCAGGATCTTCGATGGGTCTACGGTCACCTCATCGGGGATCTGATGCTGGCTCCGGTCACTCTTCATCCAGATGCCCGCCCCGGGGTGATCCCGGTTCTGAAAGATGAGCGTCCACTCAAAAGGCGAGGACACCTTCTCTGCCGGGAGCACCCGGATCCGGTTGGGGACGTCCTCTCCCCTAGCCGCAGGCAGGATGTCGTGGGCCCGGATCCCCACATGGGTAACTGTGTCGGACACCTTTGTCCCGGTGCGCAGCATGACATTCCAGTCATCGGCGTAGACCTGAAAATCCCCAGCCTTCTGTACGCGGGAAATATTCTTGCACCCGGTCAGCCTGGCCGCGGCCAGCTTCCGAGGCTGGTCAAAAAGCACCTGCGTCTGATCGCAGATCACATCTCTCCCCTTTTCCATGATCATGGTCCGGCCGCACAGGCGGTAAATCTCATCCCGGTCGTGGCTCACAAGAACCATGCAGCCTTCAAACTCCCGAATCATCCGGGCAAGCTCCATCTGCATCTCCTCCCGTAGGTAGCTGCCCATGGCGGAAAACGGCTCATCCAGGAGAATGCATTTTGCGTCCGACGCGAAGATCCTGGCCAGGGCGGTCCGCTGCTGCTGCCCGCCCGAGATGTGCGTGGGATACTGATTTTCCAGCCCCTCCAGGCGGAACCTTCGGATCAGCTTCTCCACCCGCTCCCTGCGGGCGCTTCTGTCCTGCCGGCTCCTCAGCAGCCCGGCCTCAATATTCTGCGCCACCGTCATATTGGGAAACAGGGCATAATGTTGGAACAGGTACCCGACCTTTCTTTTCTGTGGCGGCAGGTCGATTCCTCTGCCGCTGTCAAAGAGGACTCTATCGTCCCTTCGGATCTGCCCCCGGTCCGGCCGCACAAGCCCGGCCACAGCCTTGAGGGTCATGCTCTTCCCGCAGCCGGAGGGCCCCAGTATGCCCAGGCATCCGCCCTCCGCCTCAAAGCGAAGATCCAGGTCAAAATTTTTCAGCTTTTTTGAAATATCAGCTCTCAGCATCTTCAACGGCTCTCCCTCCGGGTAAATCTCTGAAATACATACGTCGCATAGCCCATGCCGGTGACCACTATAAAGGAGATGAGCACCAGAATCAGCACATATCGGCCCGCTGACTCCATGTTTCCCGCCGCCACATCGGAGTAGACGGCCAGGGGAAGAGTTCTCGTCCGCCCCTCAATATTCCCGGCGATCATGGCCGTGGCGCCAAACTCTCCCAATCCCCTGGCAAACGCCAGAATCCCCCCGGACAGAAGCCCCTGGACAGCCCCTGGCATGAGGACTCTGTGGAAAATCTGCCACTCCGACATGCCAAGCGTCCTCCCCGCGTCCATGAGATTTCGGTCCACCTGCTCAAACGCGCCTCTGGCCGACCGGTACATGAGAGGGAAGGAAATGGCCACTGCCGCCAGCACCGTAGCCCCCCAGGAAAACGCGATCTTCACCCCGAAATATTCCAGGAAAAAGGCACCCACCGGCCTCCTGACTCCGAAGATGTAGAGGAGGAAAAATCCAGCCACCGTGGGAGGCAGGACCAGGGGGAGGGTCAAAAGACCATCCCACAGTATTTTCCATCGTTCATGGCGCATCCGATAGACACAAAATGCCGCCCCTGTTCCAAGAAAAAATGTAAAGACAATAGAAACTGCCGCTGTCTTTGCCGATATCAGAATAGGCGAAAGATCCACCTTGTCCCCCTCCTTTCACTGCTACTAGGCATCCGCATGGCTGGTAAATCCATACTCCGCAAACACAGCCATGGCCTCATCGCTCTGCAGGAAATCAAGAAATGCCCGGGCCTCCTCCTGATGTGCGGATGACGCCACAAGTCCCGCCGGATAGATAGCCGGCTCCGCCAGACTTCCCACAGGCGCCTGGGCGATCACCCTTACCTTGTCTGTGGTGGCCGCGTCCGTGGCATAGACGATGCCCGCCTGGGCGCTTCCCTCTGCCACCCAGTTCAGCACCTCTGTCACATTTGTCCCGAGGCTGGATTTTGCCAGCACCTCGTCCCAGATCCTTAGATTGGTGAGGACCTCCCGGGCATACTGTCCCGCGGGAACGCTGGCCGGATCGCCGATGGCGATGGTGTCCGCCTTTGTGATATCCGTAAATTCCGCCAGGCCCAGCTCATTGTCCGCAGATGTGATGAGCACGATCTGGTTCTCCAGAAGATCCTTCACGCTGTCCCCGTCAATGAAGCCCTCCTCTGTGAGGGCGTCCATCTGCTGGGTGGCCGCTGACATGAACACGTCCGCCTCCAGCCCCTCCTCGATCTGCGTCTGCAGCTTACCTGAGCTGTCATAGGTTCCCTTCACAGCCACACCCGGATTTTGCTCCTCAAACATGGGGATCAGCTCCTCCTCATAGGCGTACTCCAGGCTGGCTGCCGCCGCCACAAGGATTTCTGTCTCTTCCCCGCTCTCCTGTGACGCGCCGTCCTTTGCCGCGTTCTCCTGCTCTGTCCGGTCTGCGCTGTCTCCCCCGGAAGAAGAACATCCTGCCAGTCCCACTGCCAGCAGGCACACGCTCATGGATACTGCCAGCAGGCGGCTGATCTTGTCTCTTTTCATTTTCATATTTCTCCCTGTCTTTATGTTTCATCCTGTCACTTTCATTTGAAGCACTCCCAGTATACATCAAGTTATTTTCAAAAACAATTCGCTTTGACAAAAAAGCTGCCCGGAAAAAGAACTACTTCCCCGGGCAGCGCCTGGCATCTTCTCATATCCCCCATCTTCTCTCCCACACTTCCTCCATGTCTTCCTTCCGGTCTATGTCCCGCAGCTCTGTCTCCCTGGACTCCACAATGTCGATCCTGTCCGGGTGCCGGGCCATCACGGCCCGGCCCCCCACGTCCCCCTCCAGGGCCATAAGCTCCGGGAAAAATGCTCTCGGCCACAACACCGGATTGCCCGGCCTTCCCTCATGGCCGGCGCAGATGATCCTTCCTCTTCTGACTGCCGCCCGGTTCCAGATCTTCTGGATGGTGGCCGCCTGGAGGCCGGGCTGGTCGCAGACGCAGAACAGGACGCCCTCCACCCCTGGCCTTTTCTCCAGCATAGCCCGAAGCCCCAGCTTCAGGGACCAGGAAATCCCCTGCTCCGGCTCCCGGTTCTCCACCGGCGTCACCCCCATCTGCCGGGCCGCCTCCATAATCCTCTCATTTCCGGTGACAATCAGTTTCTCCACCCCGGAAAAGGCAGCCGCCTTGTCCAGCATGTACTGGTAGACCGGCTTGTCATGGACAAGGCAGGACAGCTTGTCCCCGCCAAAGCGAAGGCCCCGGCCTGCTGCCAGAATGACAAGGCCGTATTTTCCCTTCATCCTCCCGTACAGCTCCACTGCCTCCAGGGCGGCTCCCCCCACGGCCAGCGCCTTGTCGGAGATGGTGTAGCAGTGGGAGAGCTCACACCGGGCGTCAATGTCCCCGATCTTCATGCCCTTTTTCACCATAGCCCCCTCCTGGAGCATGCCCCGCACAATGCCGGACATGGCCGCATAGACCGGCACGCCCCCTGTGTAGGCGGTGATCTGCCCCTTCTCCACCCTGCTGCCGATGGACACTGTGGGCCGGATCCGCCCGTCCCCGGCGGCCCGCAGAAGCCGCTCTATGGTGTAGCCTCCCACGTTGCCGGGCACCCCTGTGTTGGGAATGGCTGTCCCCTCCCAGATAAGTCTGCCAAGAGTGTGGCCCCGCTTTGTCTCGATGACGCAGTGGCAGTCAACTCCCGCTGTAAATCCGGGGCCAGTGCCGATGACAAGAGGCGCGTCGGTGATTGCCGTGCCCAGATTCTTCTTGGCGATGATAGCGTCGATGAGTACATCCGGCCGGAAGGCCTCCCGTACGGCGGCCCTCGCATCCACCAGCACCGAGATATTTCCCTCGCTCAGTATCTGCCTGGCCTCTGCCATATTGCCCGCAAGAACCGCCTCTATGTCCTCCACCTGTGCCCGCCCCTCATAGACGGCTCTGGAAAAGGCCACTGTCCGCCTCACGGTCATCGGCTCTTCTGTCTCTGTCATAAGGATCTCATGTCCGCAGCGGTACAGCCTGGCGGCAATGCCGGTTGCCAGATCTCCCGCGCCCCTGATCAGTATCTTCATGCTCTCCTGTCTCCATTCTCCTTCATTTGTCCTAAAATCAGTACTTCCGTCTCTGTCATCCGGCTGATCCGCCGGGCCGCCTCCAGCCCGCCCGGCAGGTCCGCCTGGGTAAGCGCCACAGTAAAATGCCATGCCTCCCGGACGCCCTTTCTTCCCCCCAGGGGATGGCCGGCCAGGAGGGCGATGTCCTCCTCTCTCACCAAGCCCTCTACAGACCGTCCCAGGATGGCCGCCGCCCTCTCAGGGCGGAAGCAGACCTCCCCCAGGCTGCGCCCCAGGGCGCCCATGCCGTATACATACACCACATGGGTCGTCTCCTCCGGGAAGACAGGCTCCCTCTCCCCCGGCGCCTTCAAGGGCAGCCTCCGGGAGCCATCGGCCTCCACAAGAACCGGGAAGGGCAGAGCCAGGATGTCCTTCATCCACTCCTTCTCCGGGGCTTTCATCTTGCCGTCCCTGTCTTTTCTACCCAGAAAGACCACACCCTCCCGCTCCAGAATCTCCCCCATTTTCACCGGGGAGGGCTCCAGCAGGAACCGGGGCTCCTCCTCCGCGTACATGCGGGTGGTGGTAGTCACCGCCACCGGGATGCCCCGCTCTTTGTACTCCGCCGCAAGCCGCTTCAGCAGGGTGGTCTTCCCTCCGGCCCCCGCCGCGCAGAGCCGCACATCCCTTCGATCCTCCAGTCCCAGTGCTTCTATAATAGAGGGAAATGCTCTGTAAGAGCTCTCTTCTTTCTTTAAGATCAATCTCCTGTCACCTCCAGCATGACCTGGATACGGCCTCCGCAGACCATCCCCTCTTCCTCCGCCTCCTGAGCCGTCATGTCCACTCCGGTGACAAGGAACCGGGGGCTTTCCGGGAGCCTCAGCATCTGGAGGGCCTTCTGCATGACCCTGCTCTCCGCGCAGCCTCCGCCGATGGTGCCAAGGGCAGTCCCATCCTCCCGTATGAGCATCTTGGTTCCCACGCCGCGGGGCGCAGAGCCCTGCCTGGATATGATGGTGGCAAGGACAGCCCTCCGTCCGCTCCCGTTCCTGTCGTGGCCGCTGTCGTAGCTCTCCTGGATAGCCTCCAGCAGTTCTTCGGGATACCCTTCTGTTTGCGCTTTTTCATTTTTTATCTGGATGATCTGGGCAAAAATGGAGACGGCAATCTCCTCCGGCGTCTCCGCCCCTATGGCAAGCCCGATGGGGGCGTGAAGGCGCCGGATCTCCTCCTCTGAAATCCCCAGCTCTCTCATCCGCTCCCGTACCATGGCGGTCCTCCGCCTGCTGCCCATCATCCCCACATAGGCGCAAGCCGTCCCCAGTTCCCGCTCCCGGGACAGGATGCCGTAAAGGCAGTCCTCATCGTACCGGTGTCCTCTCGTCACGATCACTGCATAGGTATCCGGCCCCAGCTCGGCCTGGGCAAGTCCCTGGGAGAAGGGCTCGCAGATCACCCGGTTCGCCCCTGCCCGCCTGGCCTGGTCCGCGAATTTGGGCCGATCCTCCAGCACGGTCACAGAAAAACGGAGCATTTTCCCGATTTTTATGATGGGCATGGATACATGGCCCACGCCGAAGACGAGAAGCCCTGGGCTGCCCCCCAGCCGCTCCATGAACACGCCTGTCCCTGCATGGCTCTCCCCGAACGCCCACGCCTCCTTTTCCCCCCTAAGGAGGAATTTTCCGCCGGCCTGGGGCCCGTCCAGGATGGTGGCTGCCGTCAGCTCAGGCGTCCCTGCTGCCCGCCTCTCTTTGATTGCCTGGTAAAACTCTCTTCCTTTCATTTCCTGTCCCATCCTGCGCTCCTTCCTTTTATTCTTTTTCATCTTAGTATGTCTCCCGCCTAAAATCAAGGCTTACCTCACAAAGCGCCCTCCCTGCATTCATGCTTCTCTCTTTGTGAATGAACAATATTCATTGACAAATCTGTTTCCCTGTGGTATGGTAATCCACAGATAAGGAAAGAAGGGATGACCATGACGCGGATCACGAAAGACCCCAAGGAGCGCAGGCAGGAAATCATCGACACTGCCATGAGGGTGTTCTATGAGAAGGGATATGAGAAGACCGCCATTGCGGACATCGCCCGGGAAATGCACGTGGCCCAGGGACTCTGCTACCGGTATTTCTCCTCCAAGGAGGAGCTCTTCGACACGGCCCTTGACCAGTACGCCCAGCGCCAGGTGGACCGGCTCCTGGCTGCCACCAACCTGAACCTGCCCCTTGCGCAGCTCATCGAGAGCATGCCCTCCTTCCCGGAGGTAGAGCTGGACGACAGCTACGCCCAGAAGCTCTGCCACCAGGAGGGCAATGCAAAATTTCACAACCAGCTCGCCCTGAAAATCTGCGCAAAGCTCCAGCCAGTGGTAGCCCGGCTCCTGGCCCGGGCCGGCGAGGGGGGAGAACTCCAGATAAAAGATCCTGACACCGCCGCCTCCTTCTGCGTGTACGGTCAGCTGGGAATCCTGCTGGACCAGAACATCCCCGCCAGTGAGCGGACGGAGCGGATCCACAGCTTTCTCTTGGAGCTGATCCGGCATTTTCAGGCTTAAACACAAAAAGAACTGCCTCAGGCAGTTTTTTTATAAAACACAAGTGAATGATATTCACTCATTAAGGAGGAATGAACAATGAACCTAAAACTTGACTTCATCAGCGGAGACACCAAAAAATGCCTGGCCGCCATGGCGCTGCCTCTCATGGCAGCCATGTTTCTCAATATGGCCTACAACCTTGTGGACAGTCTCTGGATCGGCAACCTGCTGGGAGAACGCGCCTACGCCGCCCTGACAAACGCGATTCCTGTCATCCTGATCCTGAACTCCATCGCCATGGGCGCCTCAAACGGCGTATCCATCCTTCTGTCCCAGGCTGTGGGGGCAGGAAAAAAAGAGACGGCGGAAAAGATGATCACCACCTCTCTTCTCGCCGCCATCGTCTTCTCCCTGGGCCTCACCCTGCTGCTGGAGCTTCTCCTTCGTCCCATCCTGGGCCTTCTTGGCACACCGGATGAGCTCATGCCCATGGCCTGGCAGTATCTGGCCATCTACCTGTCCGGCTATCTGGCCGTCTTCCTGTACTGCTACTTCACCGCCGTGCTCCGCAGCTTTGGCAACAGTGTCTTCCAGGTCGTTGCCATCCTGATCTGCACAGTCCTCAACGCGGTCCTGGACCCTGTCTTCATCCATCTGATGGGCTTCCGGGGAGCGGCCGTGGCCACGGTCCTGTCCCAGGCGCTCTGCCTTGTCTTCATGCTTGCCTATCTTGCGAGGAAGAAATTCTTCCATCTCCGGCTGCGGCAGTTTGACAAAAGCCTGCTTTTGCCCTTTATCGCAAAGGGCGTTCCCTCTGCCTTCCAGCAGAGCATTCCGGCCATCAGCACCAGCTTTCTCACTTCCCTTGTCACCGGCTACGGCATTTCCGCCCTGGCCGCCTACGGGATCACAGGGAAGCTGGAGACCATCCTGTTCTACCCGGCCATGGCCTTCAACATGGCACTCACAAGCATCGTCGGCCAATGCACCGGGGCAAAAAGATACGACCGGGCACGGGACTACATGAAGGCATCCCTTCTCTCCGGCACAGCCCTCCTTCTGGTGCTGTCCGCCCTGGTGACTGTATTTGCAAGGCCTCTTGCCCTGCTCTTTGTGGACAGCCTGCAGGCTGCAGAAATCGTGGCCGTGTATTTCAGGATCGTGGGGGCCGGCTACCTCTTAAACATCCTCACCAACTGTTTCCTTGGAAGCCTGAACGGCATGGGCAGGCCCTCCCAGAGTCTGCTGTGTATGGTCCTCTACTATCTGGTCGTGCGTATGCCGCTGGCCTGGCTCCTCTCACACCTGGGCTTTGGGCTTGAGGGCATCTGGACCGCAGTCCTTATGAGCCACGTGATTGCGGCAGCCGCCTCCGCCTTTGCAGCCCTGCGACAGCTTCACGCCCAGAAAACTGTACACATGGAGGTGGAGAAAAGGCACTGGTAGCCCCCCTGCTAAAAACGGTTGAAATCTTCTTGCGTCATTGCAGATTTTTATCAGATATGTTATAGTAAACATGTAAAAAGGAACAACCGCCAAAGTGGTTGACCTTATAACAGAGCTTTAGATTACCACCCTGCAACCGGTCAAAGTTTTAAGGGTGGTTTTCTACTGGCTAAAACACTACTTGACAAACATAAATACGAATGTCAGCAATGCCAGAATGAACATTCCAAAAGCCATCAGATCTTTAAAGTCAAACGGTTTTTTGTCCATCAGCATCACCCCCATTCTATGTAGAATAGAGGTCAGCCACCCTGTAACACAGTTGTTCCTTCTATAAGATAACATAATTCTATCTTCTTATCAATATACTTTCCAAAATTATGTTTGTGGAACTACTACTTATTTTTCTTGAATATTCGGTACGGATATGCTATATTGTAAACATAAAAAAGAAATTGAAAGCGGCTTCCCCTCAACAATGAAGCTATACCGCTAAAAGCGGCAAGCCGTCACTATTGCAGTAGTGGCGGCTATTTCTTTCCCCTGAAAATCTCATAACAGAGACCAACAAGAGCAACAATGAAAATCAACAACTGGATCAGAGGGTAAGCCAGGCAACCGTTTCTTTTCCATTTCTATTTCCCAAACCCACAGTTCGGAAATGTGCACACCGGGCAGGACAGGCACAGTCCGCCCTCTCCCATCCCTGTGAAATCCTCCAGGCTCAGCCGCTCTCCGGCCGCGATCCTTGGAAGCACCAGGTCAAAGATGGTCCGCTTCGCGTACATGACACAGCCGGGCAGTCCCAGCACCGGAATGTCAGGAATATCCTTGCCTTCCGCCCGCTTTTTATATCCAAGCATGAACATGGCGCCGGGCAGGACAGGCGCACCGTAGGTGATGACTTCATCTGAGACATTTCGGATGGCAAGGGGTGTCCTGTCGTCCGGGTCCACGCTCATGCCTCCTGTGCACACCACCAGGTCCATGCCTTTTCTGATCCACTCCCTGATGGCATCCTCCACCATGGAGGCGTCGTCGCTGCAGAGGATATTTCCCGGCACCTCCATGCCGTACTCCAGAAGCTTCTCCTTCACCACAGGAGTGAACTGGTCCTTGATCCGGCCGTGATAGACCTCGCTTCCCGTGGTCACAATGCCTGCCTTCATCTTTCGGAAGGGAAGGAGGGAAAAAATGCTCTCCTGGCCGCAGATTTCCTTTACCCTCTCCATCTTCTCCTCCTCAATGACAAGGGGGACCACCCGCATGCCGGCAATCTTGTCCCCCTTTTTCACCGGAAAATTTCCGTGGCGGGAGGCGATGACGAACTGGCCCAGGCCGTTGACCTGGTCAAGCTTTTCCCTGTCTACCTTCAAAAGCCCGTCCGTGTCCGCTGTCAGCTCAATCTTTCCCTCCTTCACGTCTGAGGGGCTCATATGCTCTCCCTGACAGACCTGGCGCAGGATTTCAGCCCCCTCATTTTCGTGGAGCATCCCCTCCTGCTTCTCCCACACATAGAGGTTCTCCTTGCCCACAGAGAGAAGGACCGGAATGTCCTCCTCCCGGACAACATGTCCTTTCCGGAACACCGGGCCTTTCACCTGCCCCGGTATGATCTGTGTGATATCGTGACAGAGCACGGTTCCCACTGCGTCCTCTGTCCGTATCAGCTTCATTCCCTTTTCTAATCCCATGTCTTCAGTCCCTTTCCTGTCTGCTCTCTGTATTCTGTCTGCCCTGCACGCTGCGGGGCTCTGGCCTTTTCGTTGCGTATCTCGCCGCTCTTGCCCCCTGTCTTGTGAACCAGGTAAACCTCCGTGATCTCCATACTCTTATCCAGAGCCTTGCACATGTCATAGATGGTGAGAAGGGCTGTGGTCACGCCGGTAAGGGCCTCCATCTCCACCCCCGTCTTCCCGGTCACCTTCACCGTGCAGGTGCAGTGGACCGCACAGGCCTCCTCGTCCATGTCAAACCGGATGCGGCATCCGGTGATGGGAAGGATATGGCACATGGGAATCAGCTCAAAGGTCCGCTTGGCCCCCATGATCCCGGCTGTCTGGGCCACTGCCAGCACGTCCCCCTTGCCGACCGTGCCCGCCTTTATGGCGTCAAACACCTGCCGGTTCACCAGGATCGTCCCCGTGGCCTCGGCCTCCCTTTCCGTATCCTTCTTCTCTGTCACATCCACCATGACAGCCCGTCCGCTCTCCTCGAAATGACTTAGCTCCATCCCATGTCCTCCTTCCTGGTCACAGGCCCCTCAAACCGCCCGCATACTGCAGGCTTTGGAAACCTCGATATCCCCATTATATAGGCAGAGGAGAAAAATAACAAGTTTCCATGTATGTGCCTACCTCTTTGTGCTATACTGAATACAGAAATACAGCCCGTCCTGCGCCGCAGGACTCTCAAAAAGAGGAGGAATAAAACCATGCTTGAGACACTTCTTACCCTGCCCGGATTTATCTACCAGGCAGACGGAAAATACTATTTCCTTGGAAAATGGATCTGCAGCGAGTGCACCGATGTGGACGCCACTGACTGCGTGACCATGTACCAGATGTCCCGGGACGCAAAGGAGGAAAAGGAGACATCCTTCTACTTCCAGAAAATCCGCGCCTACAGTGATTTTGCCCTGGAGGTCCCCTATGACCCGGAGAAGATCCGCGCCAATATGCAGACTCTTCTCGCCGGCCTCTCCGACCAGGCCGCGGCGGGGCTTAAGAAGCAGATCTGCCAGGTGCAGGAGGACATGCAGTAGACGTTCTGTATACAGCAGGCAGATTTTTTTTACTTGACATTTCTTTGGGAAATGCTATATTAGAAAGTACTTATACGACTGACGGAAGTGGAATGGACCACATGAAGTATAGGGAATGAAAAGAGCCGACCGTCTGGGCATAAAACATATGCCCGGAGGGTCGTTTTTTTGTGCGATACGCCGGAGGGGGCCCGCCGTGCCTGCACAAGCGGGCATCCGGCAACGCAGCGGATTTCGGGCAGCGTATGAAGGAGGAAAATCATATGATGCAGCAAACACAATGGAATGGCTTTGAGGGAAGGCTCTGGAGAGAAGAAATCAATGTGCGTGATTTCATCCAGCACAACTATACGCCCTACGAGGGGGACGCCTCTTTCCTGGAGGGGCCGGCAGACTCCACCCGGCTTCTCTGGGATGAGCTGCAAAGGCTCCAGAAGGAGGAGCGGGCAAAGGGTGGCGTCCTGGACATGGACACAGATATCGTCTCCACCATCACCTCCCACGGGCCGGGCTATATAAGCCAGACCTTGAAGGACCAGGAAAAGGTAGTGGGTCTGCAGACGGACAAGCCCCTGAAGCGGGCTTTCATGCCCTTTGGCGGCATCCGCATGGCAGAGGAGGCCTGTACTACCTACGGCTATACCCCGGACCCTGTGCTCCACAAATTTTTCAGCGAGTACCACACCACCCACAACCAAGGCGTGTTTGACACCTACACACCGGAGATCAAGAAGGCCCGCCACAGCAAGATCATCACCGGCCTGCCGGACACCTACGGCAGAGGCCGCATTGTGGGAGACTACCGGCGGGTGGCCCTCTACGGTATCGATCTTCTGATCCAGTCCAAAAAAGAGGATTTCGACCACTGCGGCTACGGCTCCATGCGGGACGACATCATCCGCCAGAGGGAGGAGCTGGCAAAGCAGATCCGGGCTCTGAGGCAGATGAAGGAGCTGGCAGCCTCCTACGGCTTTGACATTTCCCAGCCCGCCGCAAATGCCCGTGAGGCAGTGCAGTGGCTCTACTTCGGTTATCTGGCAGCCATCAAGACCCAAAACGGGGCGGCCATGAGCGTGGGGCGCATCTCCACCTTCCTGGATATCTACATCCAGAGGGACCTGGCAGCCGGCACACTGACAGAGAAGGAGGCCCAGGAGCTCATCGATCACCTGGCCATGAAGCTGCGCATGGTAAAATTCGCCCGCATTCCCTCCTACAACCAGCTCTTCTCCGGGGATCCGGTGTGGGCCACCCTGGAAGTAGCGGGCATGGGCCAGGACGGGCGCTCCATGGTGACAAAGACCGACTACCGCTTCCTCCACACCCTGGAAAATATGGGGCCCTCTCCGGAGCCCAACCTGACGGTTCTCTACTCCACCCGTCTGCCGGAGACCTTTAAGGCCTACGCTGCCCGCATTTCCATAGATACCAGCTCCATCCAGTATGAAAATGACGACGTGATGCGGCCCATCTGGGGAGACGACTACTCCATCTGCTGCTGCGTGTCCGCCACCCAGACCGGGAAGGAGATGCAGTTCTTCGGCGCCAGGGCCAACCTGGCAAAATGTCTCCTCTACGCCATCAACGGCGGTGTGGACGAGCGCACCAAGGAGCAGGTAGGGCCGGAAAGCAGGCCCATCACATCCGAATATCTGGACTACGACGAGGTGATGCACCGCTTTGACTCCATGATGGGATGGCTGGCAGGTCTCTACGTAAATGCCCTGAATCTGATCCAGTACATGCACGACAAATATTATTATGAGTCCGCCCTCATGGCCCTCATCGACACAGATGTGCGCCGCACCTTTGCCACAGGCATCGCCGGCTTCTCCCACGTGGTGGACTCCTTAAGCGCCATCAAGTACGCCAAAGTACGCACTATCCGGGACGAGGACGGCATCGTGACGGACTACGAGACCATTGGGGATTTCCCCAGGTATGGAAATGACGATGACCGGGCGGACGACATCGCGGTCTGGCTTTTAAAGACCTTTATGCAGAAAATCCGCCAGCACCACACCTACCGGGACTCCGAGCCCACTACCTCCATCCTCACCATCACCTCCAACGTGGTGTACGGCAAAGCCACCGGCTCCCTGCCTGACGGGCGCAAGGCCGGAGAGCCCCTCTCCCCCGGCGCAAACCCAAGCTATGGAGCGGAGAAGAGCGGTCTACTGGCCTCCCTCAACTCCCTGGCTAAGCTGCCCTATGAGTGGGCCCTGGACGGCATCTCCAATACCCAGACCATCCACCCGGACGCGCTGGGCCACTCCGTAGAGGAGAGAGTGGACAACCTCACCTCCATCCTGGACGGCTATTTCTACCAGGGCGCCCATCACCTCAACGTCAACGTCTTCGGCGTGGAGAAGCTCATCGACGCCATGGAGCATCCGGAGAAGGAGGAGTACGCCAACTTCACCATCCGGGTATCCGGCTACGCGGTGAAATTCATCAGCCTGACAAGAGAACAGCAGCTGGACGTGATCGCCCGGACCTGCCACAAGACCATGTAACCTAGCTATTGCACACAGGAGGAACTTGTAAGATGGAACACCTGTCAGAATACCCCTCACAGCCAGACTCACAGCCGGACATCAGCGGCGGCCATATCACAGGCCTTGTCCACTCCACAGAGAGCTTTGGCTCCGTGGACGGGCCGGGCATCCGGTTCCTCGTCTTTCTGCAGGGCTGTCCCCTGCGGTGCCGCTTCTGTCACAATCCGGACACCTGGGCGCTGACCTCCGGCCAGGCACTCAGGATACGCGCTGACGAGCTTCTCGCCCAGGCTCTCCGCTACCGCCCCTACTGGGGCAAAAGCGGCGGCATCACAGTCAGCGGCGGGGAGCCCCTGCTCCAGCTGGATTTCCTGATAGAGTTTTTCAGGAGGGCAAAGGAGGCCGGAGTCCACACTGCCCTGGACACCTCCGGCGCTCCCTTTGCCCGGGAAGAGCCATTTTACAGCCGGTTTCTGGAGCTGATGAAGTACGTGGACCTTGTGCTCCTTGACCTGAAACTGATGGACCCGGCAGGACATCGGAAGCTGACCGGCAGGGAAAATGACAACATCCTGGACATGGCCGGTCTCCTTGATACGCTTAGCGTGCCGGTCTGGATCCGCCACGTCCTTGTCCCCGGCCTCACAGATGAGGAGAGGGACCTGCGCGAGATGGACGCCTTTATCCGCTCCCTCTCCAATGTAGAGCGGGTGGAGGTGCTGCCCTACCACACGCTGGGAGTCTACAAGTGGAAGGAGCTGGGCATCCCCTACTCTCTGGAGGATGTCCTTCCCCCTTCCGCCGGGGAAATAGAAAAGGCAGGGCGCCTTCTGCATGCTGACCGCTAGCAGAGGGCGCCCTGCCTATTTCATGTCTTTTTCATTTGTCCGTACTTTTCCCGTACACTCCTTAATGTCCGCACCCGTGATGACCTTCTCCGTGCCCTCCGCACCCATGGTGTCCCTCGCCATGTCCTTGGCAGTCATGATGCCCTTCCCCGTGGCCGTGGTGGTCGCAGTTGGCCTTTGCGTTTGGCGAGAGCTTTCCTGCCAACAGCTCCTCCACCGCCTGGTCCGCGTCCCCTGACACTCCAGCGTAAAGCTGTATACCTGCGGCGGTCAGCGCCTGCACGGCGCCTCCGCCGATGCCTCCGCAGATAAGCGCCTCCGCTCCCAGGGCAGACAGCACGCCCGCCAGGGCTCCGTGTCCCTGGCCATCCGTGTCCGCCACCTCCGAGGCGATGACTTTCCCGTCCTCCACGTCATAAATCTTAAACTGCTCTGTGTGTCCGAAATGCTGGAACACCTGGCCGTCTTCGTAAGTAACTGCTATTCTCATGATCCCGTCTCCCTTCGGCTTTTCATATTTCCGGCTGATGGCGTATTTGTAGCATCCGCCGCAGGCCCTGCAGCCTCCGTCTCCCCGGCAGAGCTGATAATCTCCTCCGCCGATAGAGAGAGTCAGCCCCTCCACCAGCACCTTCGCCAGCTTCTTTCTGGCGGAGGCGTAGACAACCTGGACCGCGGTGCGGGAGATCTCCATCTGCCTTCCGCACTGCTCCTGGGAATATCCCTCCCCATCAATGAGACGGATCGTCTCATACTCATCCACAGTCATATTCACGGTCTCTTGCTTATTTCCTCCCACCGGAGCAAATACAAGAGTCTGTGGATAGTCACACACTCGCCTGCATTTTCTGGGTCTTGGCATTTCTCATCTCCTCCTGTCGCGTTTCTCTCTCCTTGTTCGGGTGGCTGCTGCCACTTCTTCTTTAAAGTATAGGCTTGTTTCGGGCATATGTCAATAATAATTTTGGGTATATGCCAAAAACCGGAAGGCCTACGGCACAGCCTTCCGGTAATAATCCGTCTCAATGATCAGCTCTCCCAGCCGCAGCCGGCAGTCCGCCACATACTTCTTGTTTTCCACATACACATTCTGCTCTTCCTCTGTCATCTCCACGCCCGGGGCAGGCTGAAACTCCTCCGTGTATCTGCTGTAGGTCCCCTGGTCCGTGATCCAGGACCTGGAAAAGAATATAGCCATGCCCTCCTGATCGGAAAACACATCCGTGCCGGCCAGCAGCCGGGAGTCATACTCCACCCCCAGAAGGTTGAGCATGGTGGGTAGGATATCTACCTGGGAGCAGATCTTTTCCACCTCCACAGGCTCCTTCATGCCGGCTGACCAGAGGATCCAGGTGTTCCGGTAGACATCCAGATCTACATTCTCCTCGTCCAGCGTCTCCACTGAGTCAGAGCCGAAATCCCGGCCTGCCAGCTCCTCCAGGATGTCCAGGTCCGAGTAGGGCACATGGTCCGGCGCCATGGCGATCAGCGTGTGGTCCGCGATCCCCGCCTCCTCCAGGTCCTCCAGCAAATGGGTCAGTCCCTTCTCCAGCTCCATCCCAGCAGCCATGTATGCCTTTGTCTTGTCGGAGTAGGGAAGATCCTCCACCTGCTCCCAGTTTCTCCTGGACATCTCATTGCTGTCATACCCGTAGGGCAGATGCATGCTGATAGTGAGGTAGTAGATATTGAAGGGCTCTCTGTCCACATAGTCCGCAAAGGTCTGCTCCACCATGTAGTCATCCGACTGAGGCCAGTACTCACGGCCGCTCTCATTTGTCTCCTTTGTGACCGGGCGCCCGCACGCGTCCGCCTGCCTCCACTCATAGCCCAGATTGGGGTGGGACAGCTCCCGCCCATACATATTCTGGTTAAAATGGTAGCCAATGGAAGTGTAGTCCTCCCCGTTCAGCGCATTTGCCAGCGTAAAGGGAAGGTAGGTGGACCGCTTTCCGCTCTCAGTCAGACTGACGGGAAAGCCTGCGCGGGGATAGAGGCCTGTCAGGTTTTGAAACTCTCCTCCCGATGTGCTTGTAAAGTGCAGGGGCGTGTAAAAATTTTTAAAGACAAATCCCTCGGTGGACATTTGATAGAGAGTGGGTGTCAGCTCCGGGTCGATCATATAGCCGCTGAAGCCCTCGGCTGTGATAAAGATCACATTGTATCCCTCAAACAGGCCGGTAAATTCGTTCTGCCGGACAGGCTGCAGGTGTTCCACATCTATATGGGGCTGGATATGGAGTACGCCCCTTTGTTTCTGTGCGCTGCGGCAGCCTGGGGGTTTCTGGCGTCTGCGGCGGTGTCTCTTCTGCCGGAGAGGGCCGGGCGGATCGTGGGAGCGATACTTACTCTGCTGATGTCTGTCGTCTATATGGCGGAATGTATATGCAAGCAAATCCTTCAGCAGTATTATCAGATCGTGGGCGGGCTGGACACAGCTGCCGGCAATCATCTGGGAGACTACAAAGACGCGGTGTGGCAGGCTCTGAGGGAGAATATGCCGGGTTTTTTCCTGCTGGTGGCGCTGCCCCTGGGAGTGTGGTTCTTTACAGTTAGCAGGACAGTGGAAAAGGAGCCGGGGGAGACGGAAGGTAGGATAGAAAGTAAGACGGGGAAGGCAAGACGCCGGAAGATGCCGTCGCTGTTTCTCGGGGCGGCAGTGGCTTTCCTCGTCTGCTTCCTGGCCGGAGTCTTCCTTCTGCCGTGGAAAGGGGAAATCACGCCCGCTTATCTGTACCGGACGGATCTCTACACAGACGACCAGGTGGAGCAGCTGGGACTTGGCACTATGCTCATCCAGGATCTACGCCACAGCCTGTTTGGTGTGCCGGAGCAGGAGATGCCCCAGGTGGAGGAGCAGGCAGAGACGGCGGAAGCGTCCGGGGAGGCGAAGGAAGAGGAGTTTGGATACAACATGCTGGACATAGACTTTGACGCTCTGGCGGCCTCCGCGTCCAGCGAGGAGGAAAAGTGGCTCAGCGAGTATTTCGGCACAAGCTCCATATAGACAGCCAGCGCTGCCAGAACAATCAACCTTTTTCTCATTCTCTTTATCTTCCGTAACGCATTATTTATGACTATTATACACCTGCCTGTCTCTGACTGCTAATAGTCTTTCTTAATAAAATAGAAAACCCGGAACTTTATCCGGGTTCCAGGTTTTCCATCTACTCTTGACAGCTCCATAATCTTAGCCTTGTGATAAATGCGTGGAAGAAATTTGTTCAGAAGATCCGCTGTCTTCAGCTTCAGATGATCCGTGTTGATCCCCGGATTACATCCGAACCATTCCGCGTCAGCCACTTCTTTGTCTATGATGAGCTGCACATACTCGTCCTCATCGTTGACCAGTCCCATGACAGAGGCGGAGCCCGGCTTTGCTCCCAGGTGCTTCTCCATCATCTCTGCCGATGCAAAGGACAGATGTCCCACACCCAGCTTTTTCTCCAGGGCGGACGTGTCCAGCTGCTTTGCGGCAGGCATAACTATGAGAAAAAAGCTGGTCTTCTTCTGGTTGCACAGAAAAATGCTCTTTCTTATCTCTGTGCCGAGAGCTCTGTCGATCTCCTCGCACTCTTCCATTGTCTCCACCACATCGTTTTCCACTCTCTCATAGGGGATGTGGAGCTTGTCCAGAAGCTGAAATACCTTTTTCCTTTCCCTTTGGCCTTTATCTATTAAACTTTTGCTGTCTACTATTCTATCAGTATTCGGCTCTGTTTTGCAAATAAAAAACAGTCTGCTTTCACAGACTGCTCAGACTGTAGACAAAGTCCCCGGTTTACCCCGGGGCTTTTCTATTGTAGTTATCAACATTTCAATGATCCTTCCGGTTTTTATCAAGAAAAATCCCCTACTTATCAACTCTAAAGTTAAGCGGTACGTTCCCTGCACAT
>NZ_JACLYY010000016.1:0-68367 GCF_016900595.1 Faecalicatena fissicatena | reverse complement strand
AGTTTTCAAGGTACTGATTGCAACGAAAAGTCGTTGCCACTTTTTTACTTGACTTTCTTTAATAGTTAGTCTTATTTAATGATTTGTTCAATAGGTAATATAGGATAAGGGCGAGAAAAAGTCTGTTGCTATAGCAACAAAAATCCCCTTCTCTCCACAATTCGAAGAGAAGGGGATCTGAGCCTTCGTTTTTTATATGTACGGCATGCTCCTACATCAGCCCCAGGCCCTTGACAGTCAGGGAGATAAAATCCTGCACATTGGTCACAATGGTGGTAGCGGAAAGGCTTCCCCTGTCCAACAGCTTATTCACCACAAACTCATCAGCGTCCACAGTGTACAGGAAGACAGGCCTCACAGTTCCGTCCTCTGTCACGGTGTAGGAGGGAGTCATATTTCCCGTGGCAATGGTGTGGAGCATGGTGGCCAGACAGATGACCGTGGTGGCCTTCTCTACCATGGCTCTCATGGTGCTCTGTCCCGCGTAGGCGTCTCCGATCACTTCCGGGAGGGGACCGTCATCGCGGATGGAGCTGGTGAGGACAAAGGGCACGTCATTCTTCACACAGCTGTAAATGATGCCGTTGTCAATCTTGTAGTCCTCTATAAACTGGGGGATGGAGCCGCTCCTCCTCACCCGGTTCAGCACATCCAGATGATTGTAGTGGCCGTTGGGATGACATTTCTGGGTGTAGATGTCCTGCCCCAGAGCCGTGTGGAACATGGCCCCCTCCAGGTCGTGGGTGGCCAGAGCATTTCCGGCCATCAGGCCGTCCACATAGCCGTTGTCGATCATGGCCGACATGGCCTTTCTGGCGTCAGCGTCAAAGGAGAAGGCAGGTCCCATGACCCAGACCACATTTCCGTGCTCCCGCTCATATTTCAGCAGCTCAAACAGCCTGTCATAGTCTCTGGCGTAGGAGGTCTCCCTGCTTCGACCCTGCCGGAACACGAACTGATCCTCTGACGCGTCTCTTTTTTTCTCAAAGCCTGTTGTGTGGAGGTAAATGCCCTCCTCGCCCCTCTCGGTCCTGCCTAGGATCACCCGGTCTCCCTTCTTCAGGTTTCTGTTCTCCACCACCTTCAGGGTCCCATCCTGGGCCCAGACCACGCTGGAGTCCATCCTGGACCTTGCCGGAAGCAGCCACTCCCCGTTCAGCTTAAAATACTCCGGGTACATGGACGTACTGTGATAGTTTTCCGGTGCCACGCCGTCCTTCTCCACAGCCTCCCACCGGGCATTCGGCGCGTTTTTCAGCTCCTCCGCAGAAAAATCCGGGGCTTCATATTCTGGCATTTTAAACATGTGTATCTCTCCTTCTCTCTCATTTCCGTCTTGTATTTCTGCTGTACACGCAGCGGCCGCCTATGTAGGTCTGATCCACCTGCACCTGGTCGATCTCCTCGGCGGGGATCTCCAGTATATCCCGATCCAGCACAAGGAAATCCGCCTTGTAGCCCTCTCTTAGCTGTCCCAGCCTGTCAAATCCCACCATGTCAGCGGACTCCTTTGTGTAGAGGATAATGGCTGTCTCCACGTCCACTGCCTGATCCTGTCCGCAGTCCGTTCCGTCCCAGGCCCGTCGGGTCACCGCTCCCTTGATGTTGGGGAAGGGATCTGAGGGAACAGCCCAGGATGTGGCCGGCGCGTCTGTGGAAAAGCAGAGCTTCACGCCGCTGTCCAACAGATCTCTCACAGGGTAGCATCTCTTCATCCACTCCTGTCCCAGGTTATTCAGGTAGCTCTCGATCTCCGCATACATGAAAATAGGCTGGGTGACAAAACCAATGCCCTTTTCCGCCGCCTTGCGAACGCTGTCCTTTGCGGGGTCTGTGATGTGCTCCACCCGCACATAGGGCTCCGGCCCGTCGTTCCACTTCTCCTCCCTGGCCGCCCGATCCACCACTCTTGCAATGGCCCTTGTGCCCATGGCGTGCATGGAGAGCTGACAGTGATTTTCCTTACAGAACTGAATGGCTGTCTCCATCTGCCTGTCGCTGCACACAGAGATACCGCAGGAGTCCGTTCCCAGATAGGGCTCTGCCATCCAGGCGGTCCGTCCGGACACGCTGCCATCCCCTATGAGCTTTAGGCCGGAGACAAAGATCTGCTGCCCCCTGTCAAAACGCTCCCTGGGAATACAAAAATCCGGGTCATCCATAAAGAAATCCCACATGTAGTACACGCCCACCTCCTGGAGGAAGCCTTTCTCCGCCGCCTCCCGATAGAGAGGATAGTTGTCGCCGCTGTCCAGATTTCCCATATCTGTCACAGCCACAATGCCCTGGGATGTGAGGAGCCGGCCCAGCTCAGCCAGGTTCTCAACCTTCTCCTCCCTCTCCGGCACAGGCATGAAGGGAGTCACAAGGTTTCTGGCATTTTCCTTCAGCACGCCTGTGGGCTCTCCATTCTCATCTCTCTCAATCTCTCCCCCATCCGGATCCGGCGTATTCCTGTCTATGCCCGCCAGCTCAAGGGCCCGGCTGTTCACACAGCGAATGTGGCCGCATGTACGGATGATGGATACCGGCGCATCGCTGCAGCCCCGGTCCAGATCCCAGCGGGTGATGGAGCGCTTCTCCGCGAACTTGCCCTCATCATAGCCCCAGCCCTGGATCCAACCGTCCGGCCCCTGCTCCTCTCTCTTCTGCCTGATTGCCTGCACCAGCTCCTCAATAGAGTGGATTTTCGGCGGCAGGGCTGAGATCTGCCTGCTGAAGTCCGCCAGCATGACAGGGTGCATATGGGCGTCCACAAATCCCGGGATCACCCGGCGGCCCCCAAGATCCACCCGGGCACATCCCGCCGGCGCCATTTCTTCCACTTCCTCTCTCGTTCCCACCTTCCGGACAAGGCCGTCCTCCACAAGCATGGCCTCCCCGTACAGTTGGTCACTGTCCGATGTAAAAATCTTTCCGTTTTCATAGATACAACTGTCCATTAATTTACCGCACCTCCAGACGGGAAGAACCTGAGTCTCTTCCCGCATAATAAAAAAACAGGCACTTCGCCCAAAGCTGAAGCGCCATTGCTATGTCCTACAGATAACTATACTCTTTTTCCCCGGGATGTGTCAATGTTTTAAAAAGAAAAGATAACGCTTCCACCTGAGGTGAAAGCGCCGTTTTTGATTTCCATTTTCAGCTTTTGTCAGCCTTACTGCAAGGTCAGGTCTCCGTCCTTTACCCAGCCCAGCCGGCGGCACACCTGGTTGATGGCCGGGGCCAGTATGGCGGGAAGCACAAAGGAGATCAGGATAAGACCTATCCAGTCAAAGGCGGAGGGCGACATGGCCGCGGCCCCGTTCGTGAGGGCCGTCTCGCTGGGAGCGATCCAGCCGGTCCAGACGCCCAGCTGTCCGCACAGCCCGCAGGTTCCCATGCCGGAATTGATGGCATCGCCGTTCATCTGCAGCCGGAACACACAGGTGGCGATGGGGCCGGTTATGGCCGATGCCACCGTGGGGGCGATCCAGATGCGGGGATTTCTGACAATATTGGGCATCTGCAGCATGGAGGTGCCCAGCCCCTGGCTCACCAGGCCGCCCAGACCATTTTCCCGGAAGCTCATAACCGCAAAGCCCACCATCTGGGCGCAGCAGCCCGCCACAGCGGCGCCGCCAGCCAGTCCTGTCAGTCCCAGGACGGAGCAGATAGCCGCAGAGGAGATAGGCAGCGTCAGCGCCACCCCCACCAGGACGGACACGATTACCCCCATCAGGAAGGGCTGCAGCTCCGTGGCCTGCATGATGAGCTGGCCGAAGGCGCTGGCTGCAAGTCCGATAGGCGGAGCGATGACCCAGGCGGCCCCGATGCCCACCAGTGTGGTGACAATGGGCGTCACCAGAATGTCGATCTTTGTCTCCTTGCTGACAGCCTTTCCCACCTCGGCCGCAATGATAGCCACAAAAAGAACCGCCAGCGGGCCGCCGGCCTGCCCCAGAGCATTGCAGGCATAGCCCACTGTGGCCAGCGAAAACAGCACAAGAGGCGGCGCCTGCAGGGCATAGCCGATGGCCACGGCCATAGCCGCGCCGCTCATAAAGGAGGCCATGCCTCCGATCGTGTATCCCACACCGTTGATGGCGATGATCCGGGCCGTGAGGAATCCGACATGAAACTGGCTGCCAATCGTATTCAGGATCGTGCCGATAAGCAGTGAGCAAAACAGTCCCTGAGCCATAGCGCCCAGTGCATCTATGCCATAACGCCTGGCAGAGATGACAATATTTTTCCGTTCCAGAAAGGCTTTTACTTTTTCCATAACAAACTCCCATTTCTTTTCCTTAATATGCAGCAAAGTATACATGTGTCTTGACACATGTATACTTTACTATAACTGCTGTATGGTGTGCTTGTCAATCCTTTCTTTTCGCGGAGCTTTACTTTTTCGTTCTCCACGGCGGGTCGTCCCCGGCCGCGGCTCTTGACATAGCTCTTCCCGCGCCGTGCGGGGCAGAGTAATTCCACTCGGGATTTCCCCTGCCCACCCCCAGCACGGAACCATCCCGCATATTGATGGGAATCAGCACTTTTTCACCGGCATGGGCTGCAATAGCCCCTTTCCTCAGGATCATTTCCCGCGTGTACATCGGGCATAATCCTGATCCGGCTGCCCTCTGTCAGCTGACAGTCGCACATCCTGCGGATCTGGCGGGCGCTATGCCACTATTTTCGCATAGCGCTCGCTTTCCAGCACCTCCATCATACACTTATAAGGCGAAAGACTTCCATCTGCAACCATGGAGAAAAGCCTGGGTGTCACTCCGGAAATCAGAGCGACTCCCTGTTCATTCATAGTAACTGGCTGATGGCGGTTTCTGCTGGCAACATTCCAGAAGACAATTTCCGGAAGCCTGTAGCCGTGCGCTTCGTAGCTTTTCTTCGCATGTTCAAAGTTTGTCTCAGAGGCATTGCTGATACAGAAGTTAAATTCCATATCGGAGATGATGATCAGCTTTGCCGGCAAATCCTCCTGCCTGACATTATATTTAACTGCCGTCTCCAGGATCAGGTCAAATACCGCCTCCAGATTTGTGCTGGCCACCTGGCAGAAGGTGGCTGCATAGCGAAGCCGATCCACAAAGGTTTCCCCCTTGATCTCGATCAGCTGCGGCGTGTCAGAGAACTCGATGAAATGATTGCTGAACACGCCCCTGTTATGCTCCGCAAAGTACAGTCCAAGGGACAGGGCCACGGCTGCGGGCAGGGGGCTCCCGTCACAATACATGGATCCGGAGGTATCAATGACCGCAAGGGCATTTTCCTTCCCGCCAAAGTCGGGCATAGACTCCCACGTAGCGTTCAGGGCATTTTTCTCCTCCGGTGACAGTTCTCCGAGAAAGGACTCCCAGCCGGGGTGCCAGTTCTCCCAGGAAAGAAAAGGCTCCACCAGCTCGTAGGGAGACACATTGTCCGCGTGCATGCTGACCTTGCCGGAAGCGACATTAGCAAGAAACGCATTATATCTCTTTCTGTCGTTCCTGATGAACGCCTGTCTGTATTTAAACAGCGCTCTGGAGGGCTGTTTCTCATAGTCAAAGGTATAGTCCTTCTCCCGAAGATTATTCTCGATGATATGTATCCGGCCGCGCAGGGCTGAAACTGCCTTCCGGTAAGCCGCCTCACTCATGCCGAAGGCCCTGGCCACTTTTTTGGCATTACGAACCGTCTGCCTGCTGGAAGCGTTGACAGAAGGAAGCCATTTCCCAAGCAGAGAGACATTTTCGCCTGCGGCGAGAAGTCTCATGTCCTCGTCAAACTGTCTTCTGAGAAGGGCAAGCATTTCCTCTTCACAGGGAGTGCCCATCAGGGCGAGAAGATCGTCAAAGCGGCCGTATTCTGCCACATAAGCGATATTCTTTTTCACGGATCCCGGCTCGTTTTTGGCAAGCCACGAAAAGATCGTGCGGAAAACTCTCCTTTCTCCCAATCCCCCTCTGACGTCCCTGGCAAAGAAGAGAAGTTTCATCGCCATATCCGCATTTTCCGTATACGCGCGCACAAAGCGGGCCGTGATCTCCTCATCGCTCTCCCGTCTGAGCGCGCCAATGGAAGCATAAAGATCCAGACAGTCAGAACCGCTTGTGGCATATGCGGCCGCGCCGTTTTCAGTCTCAGTTGTATTGGCTTCCCGTCTGATATAATCCAGCATGACTTCTCTCCTCTTCCTTTCACTTTTCTTTTAAACAAGGCACCATATATATAAAAAATCACGCGATATCCTCTCTTTGCTGTGGGTGCCTTTTTGTTGTACCTTTTGTTTACAATGCCATTCTACTTCCCCCGCCCGCATTTATCACGGAAAAAAAGCTGCGAACCTCAAAGTCCACAGCTCTTTTGCTCTATGAGTCTCTGCCTGATCAGCCCCACAAAGCGCTGGGGCTCCGTCACCCTGATCAGGGGACCAAAGGACAGCACTCTGATCACCAGCTCCATCTCATCCTCTTTGTCATAATACACAGTAATCCGATATCTGCCGTCCTCTGTCTTCTCCGCCTGCTTCCGGAAATGGGCGAAATGCATCAAAACCCGCTCCAGCGCGTTCCGTTCATCCACCAGCTGGAACACAACTCTCCGCTGTCTGGTCCGCACAACCCGTCCCCCGCATTTTGCAGGCTCCTTTGCGAGACGACAGCCAACGATCCTTCCCAGGTTGATTGTACTGGCATATTGCCCCTCTGTCCCGGTCAGCCGAAATTTGTCGTCCTTCTCCGAGTATTCCAGAGACTCCGGAAAGATTGACACAGACAGGAGCTCCCCCTTTCCGCTTGTCATCTCTATACGCAGCGGATACTTCCTCCTGACCGCATCCAGGATCAGGCGAAAATTCGCTATGTAGGTCTCATCTCCGTAGGGGTCGCCGTCGCTGTACTTGTCAAAGACCAGGATATCTTCTGGTCGGAAGAGAGGCTCGGCCTCCGGGAAGTCAAACCCGAAATCCCCAAACAGACGGATGCGGAGATCCATGGCGATGGACTTCAGCCATCTCCGCTGCAGCATCGTCAACGGCATATCCGGCTTTCTCTGTATGGGAGTCGTCCCGTCCGCCCTTATGAGCTGCCATCTCTCCTCCTTCAGCGCGGGAATAATGCTCAGGGCACTCTCCCTGAATGCGTGCTGCTCGATTATCTCACGAAGCTCGCTGTCCGTAAGAGGGTGTCTGACAGCCTCTGCAAGTACAGCCGCCACTGTATTGTAGTAGGCGCTGTACAGTTCACTGAAGATCATTCTTTTCACCGCCTTCCAGTCCATAGAGCTCGTACATGGCACTGATGTCATCCCTGAACTGCTCTTCCAGTTCTCTGTCAGAAATGTGGATACTGACGATCCGGCAGATAAATGTGCGGATCCACGGAACCATTTCACTGGCATCATATACATCCGCGGTAAAGCGGCTTGTATTTCCATCCAGATGCTCCACCGTGCCGATCCGTTTTTCCCTCTCCAGACGCAGGGGAATATGCGTTTCATCGTCCCTGTACCGGATTGTAAACTCCACATGCTCCATAGGCTGGCCGGACCGGTTCTGGGTGCTGACTCCCCACATGTGAGGAAGCATCCTGTCCAGCTCCGCCCGCATTTCCTCAAAATGCTCCTCAACCCTATCCGTTTTTACAGAAATCAGATTATCGATCCGAAAAGAGGAGATCCCCCCGAACGGAATTGAGTAGGCCATCAGATACTGTCTCCCACTCTGGACGCTGACCATGATCCGAAGGGGAACTGCGGGATTATCTGTGACCCGCCCCGTATGGCGGTTCATATTCTCCAGGATCACTCTTCTCCTCTCGCCCATAGCGGCAAACAGATCACAGAGGATCTCACTGTCCATTGCGCTGGTAATATAATGGTGCTTAAATGACAGATAATCCTCACGCTCGTCCAGCTTGTCAAGCAGAAAGGACCCTATGACGCCGCAGGGCGCCGTCTCGGAAAAAAAGTCCAGCATATCCCTGTCCAGCTCACAGTCCGTCCGCGCCCGCCGGTACACCAGCCTTCTCCCTTTTTTCTCCGTCTCTATGATCCCCTCTTTCGCATACTCCTTCAGCTTCTTTCTCACAGTAGACTCATCATACGTCCTGGGCATACGAAATCCGGAAAGATAGTCATCTATCCGCTCCATCACCTCCCCCAACGTCATACTCACCCCGGGGTCACAGAGGATATCAAAAATAATAAAATGAAGAGTAATGTCGCCGTCAGTGAAGCTCTTTGCCTTCCAGGCTTTATACAGGGGATTATGACTGGACGTGCGGCTGTCCACGGAGATAAAAACATTTTTTCCGTCAGGAGTCTGGCGGAACTGCATGTAGTCCCCAAGCCAGCTCTCCAGGCGGCGCCGCTCATCGTCGTAGGAGCGGGCGCTCTTCTGGGTGTACTCGTCCCTGCTCTTAAAGCCGTAAACATAGAATTCACGCATATAGTCGCGGATCCGGTTGAAGTTTTTTATGAGTTCGCTGTATGCCATGGGGTCACCTCCGCAGCTTGCTTATTGACCAGTTGAGGGCGTTCACTAAAATCAATCAGCCTTATCCCTTCTCCAGCCATATTGGACATAATACTGCCTCACCCAGGCATCATTTTCCTCGTTGACGCTTCTGGCCGCAGCCTGTACTTCATCTAGGTAACAGTCGAGATTCAGGCTCTCATCCCGTTCCCAGGCTGCAAGAAGTTCATTGATGGCAAGCTCAAGGTCAGGCGGGACATCAAATGGCAACTGTTCTGGCCGCAGGATACCTGATATATCCATGTAATGTCACCTCCTTTCCATGTCAAATGGTTGCTTCCGGCTGATAGCTCGTATCATTCTGCTATTATTGTATGTTACCACATCTTTTGAAATAAGGCCAGGTTGCAAAATCTGCTTTCTCAAATGTTTTCGTTCGTTGAGTATCCATCCAACAAACAAAAAAATGTCATACGATTGGATTTCGTATGGCATTTGAAAATGCTGTATTGATATTGAAAATAAGAGAAATTGATAGAATTATGTCGCTAGTGAATTTGATTTTAACGCTTGTCTTTACATAACATTGCCAGCTATGTTTTCATCTGCACAAAATACCAAAAGGTATTCTTTGAAATCTCCCTGCAAGAGGCAGACTGGGTTTTATTACCCTATAGATTTACACTGCAAGTTCAAATAATATTGTTATGAAATCGTCGGGCAACCGACAAACACAGTGTGTGTTACCAATAAGAAGTCTATCCTTGATAGGCTTTTTATTTTTATACGCTCAATTATACTATTTTTTTTGCACAATAATCAATTAATTTTTGTCATATTTTTAGTCATTTTATCCATATTACAAAATAATACTATTATATATCTACCTTCTTTCTCCTCCAAGCATATTCTCTGGTAGAAGGCTTTTTTCAAACTAACATTCCTCCTGTCCTTTGTTAATATAAGAATAGAAACAGGTACTATCGATAAGCGGTTAGTCCAAATTCATATTAGTTACGAAAATCAGGATTGTAATGACAATACTAACAAAGACAAACAAACCCCCGGAAACGCATTGTTTCCAGGGGTTTGCAATCTCTTCGATATTCTCTTCTGCAACAAAAATTAACGTTTGGAGAACTGGGGAGCTCTACGAGCCGCCTTGAGACCGTATTTCTTACGCTCTTTCATTCTCGGATCACGTGTCAGATATCCGGATTTCTTCAGAACCGGTCTGTAGTCAGCGTCTACCTGAAGGAGAGCTCTTGCGATACCGTGACGGATGGCTCCTGCCTGTCCTGTGTATCCGCCGCCCTTTACATTGACCAGCACGTCAAACTTGCCGTCTGTCTCTGTTGCAACGAGAGGCTGACGAACGATAACCTTCAGTGTCTCCAGTCCAAGATACTCGTCGATATCTCTCTTATTTATTGTGATCTTACCTGTTCCAGGTACTAAATATACTCTAGCGATAGATTTTTTTCTTCTTCCTGTTCCATAATATTTTGATGTAGCCATTTTTTAATATCCTCCTTTCGACCTCTGATTAAAACTTCAGCTCTTCCGGCTTCTGAGCCTGATGCGCATGCTCTGCTCCAGCATATACGTGAAGCTTCTTGATCATGCTTCTTCCTAAAGGTCCCTTCGGAAGCATTCCCTTAACAGCCAGCTCGATCACCTTCTCCGGCTTCTTGTTCATCATCTCTGCCAGAGTCATCTCTTTCATTCCGCCTACATACTCGGAATGGCTGTAGTAAATCTTCTGATTTAACTTCTTGCCTGTTACTTTTACATCCTTTGCGTTGATCACGATCACGTAATCACCAGTATCGATATGCGGTGTGAATTCCGGTTTGTTTTTTCCTCTTAAAACCTTAGCTACTTCTGATGCTAAACGTCCTAATGTATAATCTGCAGCGTCAACTACATACCATTTTCTCTCAATCTTGTCTGGACTAGCCATATAAGTTTTCATTGGTTTACCTCCTGTGAATTGGTTCACTACTATAGAAATAATATGAAATGTTATATTGAAAGCAGCCAGGTTCCGGGGCTTTGGTGCCTGCTGTTTCTCCTTTTGTCATACTGCATTATTATATTATACGCATCCACGTGTGTCAACCGTTTTTTTAGGACTTTTTCATTTTCCCGCACCGCTCCGGCACGCTTCTGTATCCCGCTTATTTTATTTGATTTATAAATTATGTAACGACAGGGAATCTCAGAAAATCAGCAGTATATTGAGCACCCACAGTAAAATGCCAAGACAGATTCCTATGATGCCCAGGACGCACCCTGCCTTTGCCTTCCCGGCCTGGCTGGATCCTATACCCATCCTGGCCCGGGACACGGCCAGAACTCCCAGTATAATGGCGGCGATCGGAATGATGCACAGGATCACGCTGAGTACGCCAAATATGAGGGAGCCTGTGGCTGCCTTGGTGTTGTCCGTTGTCTGCACGTAAATCGGCTGAGGCTGCTGCCCCGCCTGACTCTGCTGTCCCGCCTGACTCTGCTGTCCCGCCTGACTCTGCTGTCCCTGGGGAGGGGTCTGCAGCTCCTGCTGGAGGACAACAAAGAGCTGCTCCAGGCTTTCCCTGTAGGGCTTTTTCATGAGCACACCCACAACGCCGTCCAGGCCCATCTCTCCGCCTGCCGTCCCCCTCAGCCATGCCTCCAGATGAAACATGCCGTTGAAATAGGACCATTTCAGATATTTAAATCCTTCCACCACACCGTCTCCTGCCCGCCAGGCCGGCTCTCCCTTCCACTCGGACATGACAAACTGATTTTTCCGCAGATAATCCTGCATGATAAAATTCACAAAATCTTCCGGCTTGTTCAGTACAATATCTTTTACATATCTGGCCATACGCCCGCATCCTCATTTTTTAGCATTTTCATACGTCATTCTTTTAACATGTGTCTATTCTAACACAGAAGAGGGCTTTTTTAAATCCTTGTATCCATATACAGGATACTTTATAATATTTTCTGCCGGCACATATGCCGCGCCGGAGCTTTCCGTTTTATTCTCACACATTTTACAGAAATATATATACGGCGGAGGAACTGATCATGGCTAAAAATATCGATCTCGTAAACGGCCCTGTGCTGCCTTCCCTGACAGGACTGGCCCTGCCCATCATGGCAACCTCTCTCATCCAGATGGCCTACAATCTGACGGACATGCTCTGGATCGGACGGATGGGGAGCAGCGCCGTGGCTTCCGTGGGAGCCGCGGGTATGTACATGTGGCTCTCCAACGGACTGGCAGCCCTGCCGAAGATGGGCGGACAGGTAAATGCAGGCCACGCCCTGGGAGCCGGCCGGACAAAAGAGGCAGCCTCCTTTGCGGCCGCCGCCCTGTGGATGACCACAGCCCTGGGGCTTTTGTTTGGCGTGTGCTCCATCCTGTTCGCAGACCCATTGATCGGATTTTTCCATCTGAACAGTCCCCAGGTCATCCAGGACGCGAAAATTTACCTTCAGATCACCTGCGGGTGTGTTGTATTTTCATTTTTAAATCAGACGTTTACCGGGATCTTTACGGCCGCGGGCAACAGCCGCTGCTCCTTCGCCGCCACTCTGACAGGGCTGGTCATCAATATGGTACTGGATCCGATCCTCATCTTTGGAGTGGGGCCATTTCCCGTCATGGGAGTTATGGGTGCCGCCATTGCCACCATTTTTGCCCAGCTTGTCGTCACCCTGGTGTTCGTGGCCTTTGCCCTGCGGGACAGTGTCCTGTTCCGGCATATCCGGCCTTTTGACCGTCCGGGAAATGGCCGGCTTCTCGCTATCCTGCGCATCGGCTTCCCCACCTGCGTGCAAAATATGATATTTACCGGCATCTCCATGATCATCGCCAGGATGGTGGCGGGCTACGGGGACGCAGCGGTAGCGGTTCAGAAGGTTGGCTCCCAGATCGAATCCATCTCCTGGATGACAGCGGATGGCTTTGCCGCTGCCGTCAACTCTTTTCTGGCCCAGAACCACGGGGCCGGGAAGCCTGAGCGTATCAGGAAGGGCTATCGGAGCGCCATGGGCGTTGTACTCATATGGGGCCTCCTCTGCACCGTCCTCCTGATCGGCTTCCCCGAGCCCGTATTCCGCCTTTTCATCACAGAGCAGGCTGTCATCCCCATGGGAGTGGACTACCTGGTAATTCTTGGCGTCTCTCAGCTTCTCATGAGCGTGGAGATCACCACGGCCGGCGCGTTTGCGGGCCTTGGGAAAACTCTGCCTCCCTCTGTGTGCAGCATCGTCCTGACCGGCGCCAGGATCCCCCTCGCCTGGCTTCTCGTGCGGACTTCTCTGGGACTCAACGGCATCTGGTGGAGCATTACCATCTCCAGTCTTCTCAAGGGCCTGGTCCTGTTCCTCTGGTTCCGCTCCTATCTGGGAAGGGAGCTTGGGAAAATGTCCTCCACCGCCAGCTGACCTTAAAGACCCAAAACTAAATCTGACAATATACACCGGGCACAGACAAAATCCACGCATTTTCTCTGCCGCCCGGCATTTTTATATGAAAATTATATAAAACATCCTATACTTTTGCCTTGTTTTATAGTAAAATAGACGAAGCGCAAACAAACAAGAAAGTGAGGCAGATATTATGTGGGCTTATAACAGTATTTTCTATCAGATCTATCCGATCGGATTTTGCGGCGCTCCGGTGCACAATGACGGGGAGTGTGTATCCCGTATCCGAAAGCTTATGGACTGGAGCGAATATCTGGAGGATCTGGGTGTGGACTCCATCCTCCTGAACCCTGTCTTTGAGTCTGACAACCACGGCTATGACACAAGAGATTTCAGGAAGATCGACTGCCGTCTGGGGACAAACGAGGATTTTGCCGAGGTCTGTAAAAATCTCCACGAGCACAATGTAAGGATCGTCCTGGACGGCGTATTTAACCACGTGGGCCGGGGCTTCTGGGCCTTTCGGGATGTGCAGGAGAAAAAGTGGGACTCCCCCTACAAGGACTGGTTTATCATTAATTTTGACGGAAACAGCGGCTACAATGACGGCTTCTGGTACGAAGGCTGGGAGGGACATTTTGAGCTGGTCAAGCTGAACCTGAAAAACCCGGCTGTTGTGGACTATCTCCTGGAATGTGTGAAATTCTGGGTGGACACCTTTGACATCGATGGGCTTCGCCTGGACGTGGCCTACAGCCTGGAACCGGATTTCATGCGCAGGCTGCGCTCCTTCACGGACAGCCTGAAGGAGGATTTCGCCCTCATCGGCGAGGTGCTCTTCGGGGATTACAACCGGATCGTAAACGACGAGATGCTCCACAGCTGCACCAACTACGAGTGCTACAAGGGTATTTACTCCAGCTTCAACTCCATGAACATGTTTGAGATCGCCCACTCCCTGCAGCGGCAGTACGGCTCCGAGCAGTGGTGTCTGTACCGCGGCAAGCATCTTATGACCTTTGTGGACAACCACGACGTGACCCGGATCGCCAGCATCCTCACAAACAAAAATCATCTTCCCCTGACCTACGGACTTCTCATGGGCATGCCTGGCATCCCCTGCATATACTATGGAAGCGAGTGGGGAGAGCCGGGAGAGAAATCTCCTCACAATGATTACGCCCTGCGGCCCTGCTTTGAGGAGCCAAAGCCAAACGAGCTGACGGAGCTGATCAAGAAGCTCATCCGCATCCGCCAGAAGAGCGACGCCCTGTGCAATGGCTCCTACCGCAACGTAGTTCTCACCAACCACCAGCTCGTCTTTGAGCGAGCCACGGAAAGGGAGCGTGTCATGGTAGCCATCAACGCCTCCGACAGCCCCTTTACCGCTTCCCACGGCGACCTGAACGGCGCAGTCACAGAGCTCCTGTCCGACACAGAAATGAGCCTTGTGGGAAATCTCGAAATGCCGGCGTACAGCATACAATATCTTGTGTTTTGATTACTTTTATACAGGGCATTTTTCATTTTGGGACACCATTTGATGCAGGTTCAGACGTAATACTTTTAAAAAGTATTACGTCTGAACCTGCGAACCTGCGTAGGAGGTACGTATGAACCAGAAAAAATACGTCATTGTGGGAGCCGCCATCCTGGACATTCTGGCACGGCCGGTGGACGCCTCGGTCTTTGAGACAGGGTCCAGCCCGGCCAGGGCCATCGCCATGCACACCGGCGGGGACGCCATGAACGAGTCCAGGGTGCTGGCGGATCTGGGCGCGGACGTGCGCCTTGTGAGCAAGGTGGGAACGGATCCGGCGGGAGATTTGGTTCTCTCGGCATGCGGGGATCTCCACATCGACACCAGCTATATCCGCAGGGACCCGGAAATCCCCACAGGAGTCAACATTGTCCTGGTAGACCAGGAAGGGGAGCGCAGCTTCATCACCTGTCCGGACAGCACGCTGCGGAAATTCTACCCGGATGATGTGCCGGAAGCTGCCCTGGCGGGCGGGAGCATCCTCTGCTTTGCCAGCATCTTTGTCTCTCCCCACTTCGGGAACCGGGAGCTGGCCGCCCTCTTCTCCCGGGCCAGGGCCGCAGGGCTCACGGTCTGCGCGGACATGACCAAACGAAAGAACAAAGAGACCATCCGGGATATGGAGAAAAGCCTCTCCTTCCTTGACTATGTATTTCCCAACTACGAGGAGGCGGCTCTCCTCACCGGGGAGAAGGATCCTGACCGGATCGGGGACGCCTTTCTCTCCCGCGGCGTGAAGCACGTGGTCATCAAGGCAGGGGCAAAGGGCTGCTACGTGTGCACGGAAGCGGATCGCTTCTGGTCTCCCGCCTACAGCCGCGCCCGGTGCATCGACACCACCGGAGCCGGAGATACCTTTACCGGATGCTTTCTCTACGCCCTGGGGCAGGGCCTTCCTCTCCCAGACTGCGCCCGCTTTGCCAACGCAGGCGCCTCCCTCTGCATCGAGAAGACAGGCGCCGCCGGAGCCGGGAAGGATTTACAGGAGATCATAAAAAGAGCAGGCCTCTGAATCAGGTCTGCTTCTTCTTTTCCCATACTCTTTTTCCTATTCTCTCACCAGCACCTTCTCGATCTCTCCGATGTACATGGTGTGGTAATCGTTCTGGGGATACCATTTTGTATCGCACTCCGTATCCACGAAGCACTCGGGATACATCTCCTGGGCGTACAGCTTGCGGCATACGAAGATCATCTCCGCCTCCTCCACTGCCGTGGTCTCCTCCAGCGTCTTCTCATTTACAAAATACGGGTGAAGTCCCGCCTTCTCCCACTTGTTCTCCACATCCCTGCCGGACACGGAGCCGCAGATGTTCAGCGCCTCCCGCTTGTCCTCGGGAAGGAAGGAAATGGTAAACCGGTCGCTGCCGTCCACAAATTCCTTTGTGTATCTCTGAGGTCTGATGTAGGCCGTCACAACGGGCTTTCCCCACATGATGCCCACGCCTCCCCAGCTTGCTGTCATGGTATTGGATTTCATCCGGTCTCCCGCCGTCACCAGCATCCACTGTCTGCTGATCTTGTCAAACGGATTGAACTGAAGCTCATGAATATCCATCTCTTTAAACGCCATCTTCTCTTCCTCCTATCCATATGCCCTGACTGCGGGCAAACTCTGATTTCTATTATACACCTTTTAGTACCAGCGCACCATAGGATAGTCGTTGTTAATGCCCTTCGTAGCGACGATCTGATGGATGTCAATGATGCCGTTGTGGAAGGTGGCCGCGCAGGCGTTCAGGTAGAGATCCCACATCCGCAGGAAGCGCTCGTCAAACATTTTCTTCTCCTCTTCCATGTGCCTGTGGAAATTGTCCGCCCAGCACAGAAGGGTTTTATTGTAATGGAGACGCAGGTTCTCGATGTCCATGATATGGAAATCATCCTCCGCCATGCAGGACACCATCTCCCGCAGGCTCGGCACCGTGCCGCCCGGGAAAATATATTTCTTGATCCAGGGATCTCCGGCATGCTCTTTAAGAGCGCTGATAAAGTGGAGAAGGAATGTGCCGCCGTCCTTCAGAACTGCCTTCACGCAGTCGTTAAAGAGCTGGTAGTTGGCGCGGCCCACATGCTCCACCATGCCCACGCTGACTACCCGGTCAAAGGTGTAGCCGCTCTTTGGCAGATCCCGGTAGTCCATCAGCTCCACCTTCAGCTGATCCTGGAGTCCCTCCTCCTCGATCCGGCGCTCAAACTCTTTGCACTGCTCGTGGCTCAGAGTGATGCCCACGCCCTTGATCTTGTATTTCTTGGCCGCCTCGATGAGAAGAAAGCCCCAGCCGCACCCAATGTCCAGGAGCGTCATCCCCTCCTTCAGGTTCAGCTTCTCCAGGATATAGTCCACCTTGTTGACCTGAGCCTGGTAGAGGGTGTCATCCGGATGCCTGAAGTATCCGCAGGAGTAGCTCATGGTCTCGTCCAGCCAGAGCCTGTAGAAATCATTCCCTATATCATAGTGGGATGTGACCTCCTTCTCCTGGTTCTTCTTTGACACAGAGGAGTGCATGATCTTCTTCAAGGCATTTTCATCTGTAGAAAATTTCCCCAGCTGTCCCAGGAAATGATCCAGCGCGTAGTAGAGGTCTCCCTCAATCTCCAGATCCTTGTCCATGTAGGCCTCTCCGAGGGCCAGGGATGTGCTTGTAAGGAGCTTTGTCTTTGGAATAGATTTGTTGAATTTCACTGTAAATTCTGGTGTTCCTTCGCCAATCTTGTACTCTTTCCCATTCAGTTTTACGAGGAACGGGTAGTCGGTAAATCTCTCTAAAAATGTTACTAAAATGTCCTTCACGTCTCTTTACCTCCTGATTATTCCATTTACAGGAGATACTTTATTCCTATTTTTCGGATTTGTCAAAGCCCCTTTTGTCGCATAATTATAAACTTTTTATGAATTATTCCATCACGATCTTCCGGAAATTCTTCTTTCCCTTCTTCAGCACAATGCCTGCCTTAAAGGCGTCCTCGGTAAACACCTCGTGGATATTCGTGATCTTCTCGCCGTCCACGGACACGCCGCCCTGCTGCACAGCCCGTCTCGCCTCGGACTTGGAGGGAACAAGCTCCGCTTTCACAAGCATGGTCAGGATATCCAGGCAGCCGTCCTCCAGATCCTCCTCTGTGAGTGTGGTGGTGGGCATGTTGGCCGCATCGCCCTGGCTGAAGAGAGCTCTCGCGGAATCCTGGGCCTTCTTTGCCTCCTCCTCGCCGTGTACCAGCTTGGTCAGCTCGTATGCCAGGATCTCCTTGGCCGTGTTGAGCTGGGCCCCCTCCCAGGAGTCCATCTTGTCGATCTCCTCCAGGGGAAGGAAGGTGAGCATGCGGATGCATTTGAGGACGTCCGCGTCCGCCACATTTCTCCAGTACTGGTAGAACTCAAAGGGGGATGTCTTGTCGGGGTCAAGCCACACGGCGCCGCTCTGTGTCTTGCCCATCTTCTTTCCCTCGGAGTTGAGGAGCAGGGTGATGGTCATGGCGCAGGCATTCTTGCCCAGCTTGCGGCGGATCAGCTCTGTGCCGCCCAGCATGTTGCTCCACTGGTCATCCCCGCCAAACTGCATGTTGCACCCGTATTTCTGGTACAGTACGTAGAAGTCATAGCTCTGCATGATCATGTAGTTGAATTCCAGGAAGCTCAGTCCCTTCTCCATCCTCTGCTTGTAGCACTCTGCTGTCAGCATGCGGTTGACGCTGAAGTGGGGGCCCACCTCCCGGAGCAGGTCAATGTAGTTCAGATCCAGCAGCCAGTCCGCATTGTTCACCATCAGGGCCTTGCCCTCGGAGAAATCGATGAAGCGGCTCATCTGCTTTTTAAAGCAGTCGCAGTTGTGCTGGATCTGCTCTGGCGTCATCATGGAGCGCATGTCCGACCTGCCGGAGGGGTCTCCGATGTACCCGGTGCCGCCGCCGATCAGGGCGATGGGCCGGTTGCCCGCCTCCTGAAGTCTCTTCATGAGGCAGAGGGCCATAAAGTGTCCCACATGAAGGCTGTCCGCCGTGGGGTCAAACCCGATGTAAAAGGTTGCCTTTCCGTTGTTGATGAGCTCTCTGATCTCCTCCTCATCTGTCACCTGGGCGATCAGCCCTCTTGCCTGCAATTCTTCGTAAATTCCCATTTTTCTTCTCCTTTATCTTTTATTTTTTATCTGTTTTCTGTGCCACAGTTGCTCATTCTGTGGGGTGGTCAGGCTCTCGGGAATAGAATACAAAAAAGCCCTTACTGCTTTTACACAGTAAGGGCGAACAATCCTTCGCGGTACCACCTTGCTTTACCGGCGCCTCGCGGCGCAGGCCTCATCCGGCTGCTCCCCTGTCAGATCGACATGTCTCTCCTCTTCGGATTACAGCCTGGCACTTTAACGCGCGCCAACCCGTCACAGCCTATCTCCGTCTCCCGACCTTCGGTGTGCAGCTCCAAGATGTATTCGCATGCGGTTCCTTCGCGCGCCTCTCATCAGCCGGCTGCTTTCTGTGCGGGTGTCCCGGATACTACTTGTTCTTTTCCAAGCCTTTTGTATGTTATTCCGTCTGACTGAAATCCTATCCTATCCGGATTTATTTGTCAAGCCCATTCCGGAAATTATTTGCCATCCCGTTTACTTTCCCTGATAGTAGGGGCATCTCCCCCTCAGGCACTGCTGGTTCTCCCCGGAGAAGGTGCAGAGAATCTTCTCCGGCAGCTCCATCTCCACCCCCAGCTCCTCTGCCGTCATGCGGACCGCCTCCCCCACGGCAGTGAAGGTGTCTCTTTTACAGCACCTGGGGCCGCCGATCTCCCCGATGGCCTCCAGAGCCCTGGCTGTCATTCGGTTGGAGAGCCCCCAGGACTTTCCGGCAAGGGGCGTAGCTCCGGTGACAATGCTCATGAAAATGCCAGCGCTGATTCCGGCGCCGCAGCAGCCCCAGAAGCCGCAGACACCGCCCGGGATCTGGCTGCCTCTCTCCTCCATCTGTCCCAGAGCCTTCTCCAGATCGAGCTGTCCTCCGCAGTTGTGGTAGGCCGCAAGGAGGGCGGCGCCCGCCATCACGTGGTGCTCCGGGCCGTGCATATAGATAAACGGATCCTCCATGATCTCCTGCATGATGGCAATGGGGTCCTTAAGAGAAGTCTCTTCGCAGACCCGGCGGATCGCCTCCAGCCCTCTTCTTTCATGGCAGGCATCACAGACATAGTGGCCCTCCTTACAGGAGGCATGACTCTTTTCTTCTTTTCCGCAGAGGGCACAGGTCATTTCCACCGCCTCTTTATAGTAGATGAGCTCCTGACCGCAGATCAGGCAGCCCCCTCTTCCCGCTTTTGTCTTTTCTCTCTCCAAAACCCCTATCTGCCTTTCCCGGTCAGCATTTTTCCGTCCTTGATGACCGCTTTCAAATTCAAATCCTGATCGAGGAGCACCAGATCCGCCTTCTTCCCCACAGTGATGGATCCCCGGCTCTCATATACGCCCAGGCTCTTTGCCGGATTCATGGTGGCGCATGCCACGGCTGTCCCCAGGGGGATATCCATCTTCTTCACCGCCGTGCGCACGCAGTCCATCAGGTTGGTGACTGAACCAGCCAGGGCACCATCGGACACCAGGGTGGCGTGATTGCCCTTCACATCCACGTCCAGGCCTCCCAGCGTGTACCGGCCGTCAGGCATTCCAGTGGCCCGCATGCTGTCGCTGATAAAAATGATCCGATCCTCCCCCAGCATCTTGAAGGTGGCCCTCACAACAGCCGGGTGGATATGGACGCCATCGCAGATCAGCTCCGCCATCACGTGAGGGCTGTCCGCCACAGCCCCCACCACGCCGGGAGCCCTGTGGGTGAAGGCGGGCATGGCGTTATAGAGGTGCACCGCATGGCAGGCGCCCCGGTCATAGGCCGCCTTTGCCGAATCGTAGTCCGCGTTGGTGTGAGCCAGGGACACATGGACCTCATCCTTCACTGCCTCCACAAAGTCCAGCGCTCCCTCCCGCTCCGGGGCCACACCGATATACTTCACCGTTCCTTCGGCCGCCCTCTGGAAGCGGTGGAAAATATCTACGTCACAGAGCAGGATATTCCTGGCATCCTGGGCTCCCTTCTTGGCCTCGCTGATAAAGGGGCCCTCCATGTTCACTCCCAGGAAATCCGCCCTCTCCGGATCCGGGTGCTCCTCTTGCGTCTTTCCGTAGGCCGCCCCCGTAGCCAGGATAGCCTCCAGCTCCTCCACAGGCAGGGTCATGGTTGCCGGATTGATGCCCGTGACACCCACAGACGCCTCATACTCCGCAATCCCTTTTATCGCCTCCTGTGTGCCGTCGCAGAAATCATAGCCCATGCAGCCGTGGAAATGGATATCAATAAGGCCGGGGATGGCGTAGCCCCCCTCCCCGTCAACAGATTCCTCCTGATCGCCGCAGACAGCCTGAGGCTCCGCAAAAAGCCCGTCCTTTATATAGATGTCCCCCTCCGCAAAGCTCTTGTCTTCCCTGTATACTCTGACGTTTCTGATATGCATAGTTTTTTTCTCCTTCCGCCGCCTGCCTGGGCGGCCTGTACTGAAAATATTATAGTATACTCTTCCCCCAAGAACAACACGGAGACTGAAAATTTCAGTCTCCGCGCCAAACTGCAGACAGCAGGCCTTTGCATACCGCTTTTATTTTAGAACACAAATCTTAAGATCATCACCGCTGTAGCGATGGTGAGGAGCAGGCAGGCCGCTGTTCTTTGCCCTCTGCTCTTTGCCGTCAGATACAGGGCCAGTGATACGACGCACAGGGCTCCCAGTCCCATCGTCGCCACCCGCTGCCCGGTCCAGTTCATGGGCAGGGACACAGCCTGGAGAGCCGCAAGGGCGATCCCCCACACAGACAGAATGTAAAAGACTACCTTTTTTACCCTTTCATTTTTTACCAGATAGAGGGCAAGGAAGCCCCCGATGCTGATCACACAAATTGCCAGATAAAAGATTACCAAAACTCCTAATGCCATTTTTTATTCCTCCTGATATTGATTGATTTTCTCTTCCTGTATCGGAACGGGGATGTCATCTCCCCTTCTGGCATACAGAATACCAGGACTTTTTAAAGAAACCTGGCAGGTGTTTCTGAAGAATTCTAAAGACAGGGAGGAATATGGAGGGTGATCCGGATCTGATAGATGCCCCCGTCGGAGTGAACCTCCGCCCCGCCGTCAAAGGCCTCCGCAGTCTGCCGGATATTTTTCAGTCCGATCAGGCGGCTTTCCGTCTCCGGATCCAACTCCCCTCGCACACGGTTTTTCTGGAAAATGATGAGTGTATTTCCCCTGCTCGTTACAGACAGCTCCACCTCCCCGGCGGGATCCGCGTACTTTTCCACATTGGAGGCCAGATTGTCCATCAGGCGGCGCAGGGCCGATATATCCGCTTTCCCCGAAAAGGAGCCGCACCCCGAAATGTCCGTCCGGCAGGAAAAGCCCTCCTCCAGCATCTCCTCCCACTGGCCGGCAAGCTGTTCCACAAGAAAACGGATGTCCTCCACCTTCTCCCAGATCCCGGCCTTCCCCTCCAGGAGCTGGTCCATCAGCTCCTTCACCTGGACAGTTCTGGTCCGAACAAGCTCCAGATAGCCCCTCAGCTCCTCCTCCGGGATACGCTCCCTTTTTCCCATCAGCTCTGTGTAGGACAGCATGGCGGTGAGGGGCGTGCGGATATCATGGGACAGGGAGCGGATAAAGGCCTCCCTGGCCTCCTTCATCTCCTGCTCCTTTCGCCTCAGCTCCCTCTGGGCGGCCGCCAGGTAGTTGACGCTCTGGGCCAGCCGGGTCAGCTCATCCTCCCCCTCTAAGGGAAGCTGCCCCTCCTCCTGCCTTTGCATCTTCTCCACGCCGTTAATGATCCGGATCAGGTAGGACAGACGCCGCCCCAGAAGGAGTAGGAAGAGAACCACAAAGACCGCCACCGCCGCACCGATACACAGACCTCTGAGCCACATCTCCAGAGCTCCGTAGAGGATACCCTCCAGCCGGATCTGCCTCTGATCCAGATAGACATGGACGAGAGACTGGGAGGTAATGTAAAAAAAGAGAAAGGTAAAGACGGAGACGATTACCGACAGCACCAGATACTCAAATATTTCCCCTGACAGCTTTCTCGCCTTCTCAGGCCTTGGTTTCCTTTTAATCCGCATAGTACCCCTTTCCCCAGGCCGTCTTGATATACCTGGGATTTCTGGAGTCATCCCCCAGCTTTTTCCGTATATTTTTAATGTGCACCATGATGGTAGTGTCCCCAACCGCTTCGTCCTCCCAGACGCTCTGGTAAATGTTGTCCAGGGAGTAGATCTTCTTCCTGTGGCGGATGAGCAGCTCCAGGATCCTGTACTCTGTGTAGGTCAGGACGATAAGCTCCTCCCCCTTCCACACAGACTGCCGGTCCGTGTCCAGCCGCAGGTCCTTGTAGACAAGCTCCTCCTCTCCGGCAGGGCTTTGGCGCTGCATCCTGGCATACTCTCCGCTCCTTCGCAGGAGAGCCTTCACCCGCAGGAGGAGCTCCCCGTTGGAGAAGGGCTTCACCAGGTAGTCGTCAGCCCCTGCCTCAAAGCCCATTTTCTTGTCCGCCTCCCCGGAGTAGGCGGTGAGGAACATGATGGGCGCGTAATAGCTTTTCCGGATCTCCATCCCCGCCGCAAATCCGGACATTTGCGGCATGTTCACGTCCAGGATGTAGAGGTCGATATCCCCGGAGGCCAGCCGCGCCGCCTCCTGTCCATCCCCGGCAGTCACCACCTCATAGCCCTCCTCCGCCAGGATCATCCCCAGCACCTGCCGGATTTCCTTTTCATCATCCGCCACAAGTATTTTTGCCTTTCTGTCCATAAAAATCTTCCTCTCCATGACCTTGTATATATCTTATCTAGAATGTAACACAGCCCTCCGGCCTTCTCAATCTTTTTCCTAAAAATTACCGTCAGACTCGTTGTCCCTCCTCACCTTTTTTGTTATAGTAGCCTGTAGAAATATTTATTTTATACAAAGGGGAAAAACTATGAACCAGAAAACCTATGACAGCTATGTAAAAATACTGAAGACTGAGCTCGTGCCTGCTCTGGGCTGCACAGAACCCATCGCACTGGCCTACGCCTCCGCCAAAGCCGTGGATCTGCTGGGGGATTTCCCGGAGCGCATGGAGGCCCTGTGCAGCGGAAATATCATCAAAAATGTAAAGGGCGTCAAGGTGCCCTGCTCCGGCGGCCTGAAGGGCGTGGAGGCGGCCGTCATCCTGGGAGCCTGCGGCGGGGACTCCTCCCGGGAGCTGGAAGTGTTAGAAAGCGTGCAGGAGGAGGACCGGGCGCGCACAAACGCGCTGCTGAGGGAGGGCTTCTGCACCTGCCTTCTCAAGGAAGGGGTTCCCAACCTCTTCATTGAGATCCACGCCTTCAAGGGGACGGACAGCTCTGTGGTAAGAATTGAGCAGAAGCACACCAACATCACCTACATGGAGCAAAATGGCCGCGTCCTCTTTGAGAAGGAGTCTTCCGGCGGGGAACAGCAGGCGGACAAATCCCTCCTCAATCTGGGAGACATTATCGCCTTCGCAAGGGAGGTAAACCTGTCTGACGTAAGAGACTGCCTGGAACGCCAGATCCAGTACAACATGGCCATCTCCGAGGAGGGCCTTGCGCACCAGTGGGGCGCCGGCGTCGGCCGGATGGTTCTGGAGGAATTCGGCCAGGATGTTCGCTGGAGAGCTATCGCCAGGGCCGCTGCCGGGTCAGACGCCCGCATGAGCGGCTGCTCTTTGCCGGTCATCATCATCTCCGGCTCCGGCAACCAGGGCATGACCTGCTCCCTGCCGGTCATTGAATACGCCCGCTCCACAGGGAAATCCCAGGAGGAGCTGCTGCGGGCCCTGTGCGTCTCCAATCTCACAGCCCAGGATCAGAAGCGCTACATCGGCCCCCTCTCCGCCTACTGCGGAGCCGTCTGTGCGGCCGCCGGGGCGGGCGCCGGCATCACCTACCTGTGCGGCGGCACAGCCGAGCAGATTGAGAACACAGTGGTGAACACTATTGTCAACGCCGGGGGCATCACCTGTGACGGCGCAAAGCCAAGCTGCGCCGCCAAGATTTTCTCCTCCCTCCAGGCCGCCTTTCTCGGCCACAGCCTGGCCATGAAGGGCTTCCGCTTTGAGGCCGGCGAGGGCCTTGCCATGGACACCGCCGAGGAAACCGTAAAGGCCATCGGCTATATGGGCCGGGAGGGCATGCGCCAGACCGACATTGAAATCCTCAATCTGATGATCGGGAAGACAGACGTATCCTCCTTGTAGACACCTCTTCTGCAAAAGCCCTGTCATGCTCCACAAGGAGCATGGTGGGGCTGTATTTTTGTATCAGGCCGGCAATCTGATCCCTGGAAAAAATATCGATATAATTCATGGGTTCATCCCAGATATACAGATGGGCCTGCCGGCTGAGGCTGGCCGCCAGCAGCACCTTTTTCTTCTGGCCAAGGCTGTAGTCCTCCATCGGCTTTTCAAACTGCAGCCTGGAAAAGTCCATCTTCCGAAGCAGAGCCATAAAGAGCGTCAGGTCAAGTCCCCGCTCCCTGGCAAAATCCCGCAGATTTCCCGACAGCCCGCCCGGATCCTGGGGCACATAGGACAGGACGAGCCCCGGCGCCAGGTCGATCCTCCCGCCGGCAAGACAGGCATCCTCCCCCGAGGCGGCGCTCAGTATGGCCCGGATCACTGTGGATTTGCCGGAGCCATTTCCCCCCGCAAGGAGCACCCGCTCCCCCCGGTCTATGTGCATGCTCCAGCCTTCCAGCACAGCCCGCACCCCGTAGGAGAGGGTCACGTCCTCCAACTGCACCAGCCGCTTTTTGTGGTGCACGAGGGGACAGATCTTCAGCTCCTCCGCTGTCTCCACATTTTTCAGAAGCTTTCTCTTTTCCTCCGCCGCCGTCCGCATCCGACTCTCCATATTTTTAGAGCGCTTCATCAGTTTGGCCGCCTTGTGGCCGATGGCGCCCCGGTCCGGCCTAAGTCCCCCGATCCGCACGCCCTTCTTTGTCTTCTCCACAGTCTCCGACCAGCTCTCTGTGCGGGCGGCGGCCGCCTCCAGGCGCCGTATATCCTTTTTCAGCCTCTCATTTTCTCCCAGCTCAAAGGCATCCTTTTTCGCCTTCTCCTCCTGCCAGGTGGTGAAATTTCCCCGAACCACCTCCATATTCCTCCGGTTGATGGCCAGAATGTGGTCCACGCACCCGTCCAGGAAATACCGGTCATGGGACACAAGGATAAATCCTTTCTTTCCCTGCAGATATCCCATCAGTCTCTCCCTGGCCTCCATGTCCAGGTGATTGGTGGGCTCGTCGATGAGCAGAAAAGCATTCTCCCTGGCAAACAGAGCCGCCAGCATAACTCTCGTCTGCTCTCCGCCGCTCAAGGTAGTAAAGGGCCGGTACAGGATCTCCGGGGCCATGTCCAGGCAGGTCAGCTCCCTGCACACCTTCCACAGCTCATAGGACGGGTCTGCCTCCTCGATCACGTCTATCACATTGGCCGACATATTCCCCACAGGAAAGGGGAAACAGTCCATCTCCACGCTGGCCCGTATGCTTCCGCTGTACTCGTACTCTCCCGCAAGAAGCTTAAGAAGGGTGGTCTTTCCCCGTCCGTTCCTCCCTGTGAGCCCCAGCTTCCAGTCTGTGTCTATCACAAAGGACACGTCCTCAAAGACCGGCTCGATCCCTCCGTCGTAGCAGAAGGTCAGATGTTCAACCTGTATCATTGACATAGCGTCATTCCTCCTCTCAGAGCGCACGCAGACATCCCTTCACGTTCCTTCTTCCCTTCCGGTCTTCTCTCGGCATTGCCGGGCGTATCGCACAAAAAGGACACGGGAAAATTCCCGTGTCCCAGCATAACATTCTCTCGCGGATCATATGGATCAGATTTTTATATGGATACAAGGATTTTCATTTCTGCATGCGCACAAAATCTCTCCCGCCACAGGCACTGCCGCAGCCGGGACATGTTACGCCTATATGAACTTCATATATTATCTGCAGAAATTCTTCATCCTTTCACCCCTTCATCTTTTCTTTCCTGTCAAAAATAGCACAGCCTGCTCGGTCTGTCAACACCTGACTACGCTGCTGTTCCTGTAGACACTGAGGAGGATGCCGGCGTACAGACCGGTCACACAGAGATTGGATCCCCCCAGCGTGTAGAAGGGCATATAGGCCTCTGTCACAGGAAATAGTCCTATGTTCATACCAATATACCAGATGATCTGCAGGGAGAAAAACAGCGTTCCTGCAAGAGCCAGGAGAAAGCCAAGGCGGTTTCTCTGCCTGAAAACGATCCGGAAAAGAAAAGCCAGGAACAGTCCCGCCGGCAGCGTCAGCAAAACGGCCGGCACCGCTCCCAGGTACCGCAGAATGTACATCCAAAGGAAGGTGCTCCTGGCCTCAAACCGTGCCCACTCAAGCTGGGTTCCAGTCAGGTCTTCCCCCGCCCTGTCAGCGGCGGCCAGATCTTTCATATCCTCCCTCGCATCCTGATAATAGGATGTCTCGGAAAAGCTCTGCCAGGCCGCTGTCCGGTCCGCCCGGTAACCGTCCCGCTCCCCCAGCGCCCCGCTAGCCCAACTGGCTATGCAGACGAACAGAAGGGTGGCGGCCACGGCCGTTCCCAGGCGCATCAACAGGGGACGCACCTTCCCGCCGAACCAGCCCTTTGCGGTTCCCGCAATCAGCAGGATAACACCGATCAACGTAAATATACACGCCACAAAGCCGCTCCCACTGCTGAAGAGCCACCCGGCGGCGGAAACTGCCAGGCATATTCCGCTCTTTACAAGTCCCTTTTTCCCTTTCCTGCCACTCTGCCACACAACTCCCGCAAAGGCCAGAAGAACAAGAGAATTCCATAGCCATGGCGCACTCCAGACTCCGTTGATCCTAAACGGGTATGACATGCCAAAATCCGACACGGCCAGATACCTGCCAATCACATTCAGACCCACAGCTCCCAGCCAGAGACGAAAGGCGTGCTTTCCGATCACCGTATAATCCGCCAGGCACACTCCCAGCATCAGCACAAGTCCCAGGGCCAGATACCTGCCCTGTCTCCATATCTCCCCTGCCTTGTAGGCGGAGTCCGGCTGCTGGTAGGTCAGCCACTGCAGGAAGAGCCCGGCTGCGCTTAAAAGCAGAATGACTCCCAGCAGAAGCCAGTCCATCTTGGGCCTGTGAACCCGGTCCAGCTCTGTTCCCGTCTCCACCGGGTCTCCCATCTGCCGGACGGCCTCCTCCTCTGCCTCCGGTCCGGTCATACCGTCTGCCATGTAGGCCTGCTTCTGGTCCTCAATATGCCCCTGCAACTCCTCCAGGACCGCAGATCTGGCTCTTTTGCACCGGATCTGCTCCGCCACGATTTCCAGGTAGCTATGCATATTCATGGCATGCACCTCCCAGAACTTTCACCACGGCCCGGGAGTACTCCTTCCACTCCTCCTCCTTCTTCGCAAGCTGCTTTTTCCCTGTCTTTGTAAGCCCGTAGTACTTTCGGGTCTTTCCCCCGGCATCCTGCTCATAGGAAACCAGACAGCCCTTCTCCTCCAGCGTGTGCAGGAGGGGATACAGGGTCCCCGCCTTCAGCTCAAAGACGTTCTCTGATTTCTCCCGCAGCGTCTCGATCATCTCATAGCCGTACATGTCCTTCTCTTCCAGAAGCTTCATCACCAGCATGGCCGTACTCCCGGAGATCAGACTCTTCTCTACTGCCATAGTCGTCTCCTCCTCCCTTGCCCTGCCATTTGTCACGCAGGCAGGACTCATTATATAGATTTTCGATATATCGATTATCTATATAATATATCGGTCATCTATACATGTCAAGACGCCGGAGATATTTTCTCCTTTTTTCGATTTTTCTGTCTCCGCCGGGAAACTAAAGCCGGGCAATGATCTTCCCGTACAGCCTTGCAAAGTACAGCACGCCCCGCATGGGCATATTGGGATTGTAGGTGCTCTGATGCTCGTACAGGTTCAGGGTGCCGCTGACAAGGAAGGAAATGTCATTTTTCATGGAAAGATAGAGCACATTTCTTGTACTCCCGGTCAGCAGTGGGATATTCTGAGTCATCCACATTTACCATGTTTACTTTTTTCGTCGTGCACATAAAGATGTCACACCTCCATTATAGACATAAAAACAACGGACTGCAACCTTTTCACCTGTCTGCAGACTTCAGAAAAAGGAATTTCATGTGGCGGAACCCGCCCCGGACAAACGCCGGATGATAGTAAATAAGAATGGCTGCCAGGCAGCCTCAGAGAAATGACCTTCTCTGTGAGTGGTTTACATTATACACGTGATTATGATTACTGGCAAGGCGAAATAGTGCACAAAATATGAGCGATATCTTTGTGAGATTTTTTTCTTGTTATATACAGGGCATACAAATATAATGGGAGAAAATCAGACATGACAAATGACAGGAGGGTAAATCTATGCAGCTGCTTTTTAAACAGAGGCTTTTTTCATGGTTTGACAGCTATGACATCTATGACGAGGCAGGGAATACGGTCTATGTGGTACAGGGACAGCTTTCCTGGGGCCACTGTCTGAAGATTTTCGACTCCTCGGGCTGTGAGATGGGCACAGTAAAGGAGCAGGTGTTCTCCCTGCTGCCCAGGTTCGAGCTGTACAGGGGAGACACCTGTGTCGGCTGTATCAGCAAGGAGCTTTCCTTCCTGAAGCCAAGATACAACATCGATTGCAACGGCTGGCATGTGGAGGGAGATTTCCTCGAATGGGATTACAGTATCATGGACGGGACAGGTGCCCGCATCGCCCGGATTTCTAAACAGCTCCTCAACCTGACAGACACCTATGTGATAGATGTGGATGATCCCGGGGACGCCCTGTGCGCCCTCATGCTGACTCTGGCTATCGATGCGGAGAAATGCTCCCGAAATTAGCGCTCCTCCCCGTACCGTATCTCCATGAGCACCAGTCCCTGGGGCGGCGCTGTCACGCCGGCCTCGGTGCGCACTCTGGCCTCCAGTATCTCTCTCACCTTCTCCGGCTCGTAAAAGCCCCGCCCTACCCGGATCAGAGTGCCGGCGATGATGCGGACCATGTTGTAGAGAAATCCGTTGCCTGTGACCCGAATGACAATCTCTCTGGCCCCCGCCTCTCTGTAGGAGAAAGCGCCTTCCGTGCAGGGCAACTCCTCCACCTCCAGGCTGTGGATACAGCGCACCGTATCCTCCGTGTTGGTGCGGATACAGCAGAAGCTGGCAAAGTCGTGCTCGCCTACAAGGAAGGCGGCCCCCTCCCTCATCTTCTCCACATCCAGGGGCACGTACACAAAGGTGCTGGTGCGCTTTTTCATGGGGTTGGCTGTCCTGGCGTTGTAAATGTGGTACTCGTAGGTCTTGGTGATGTGGTCCTGGTATCTGGGATGCCAGGAAAGCGGCACCTCCTCGGACTTTACGATCACGATATCCTCCGGCAGCTTCTGGTTCAGGGCAAGCGCCATCCTCTCCGGGGGAATAGTGCTCTCTGTGTCAAAGACCGCCACATTTCCCAGGGCGTGGACACCGGAGTCGGTGCGGCTGGCCCCGATGACCCGGATGTCCTCCTTTGTGAGCGCGCTGAGCTTTTTATTGAGAATCTCCTCAATGGTGATCCCGTTGGGCTGGATCTGCCAGCCGCAGTAGTTGGTGCCATCGTAGGCAACTGTCAGCTTTATCCGTCTCAAGTCTCTTTTCCTCTCTAAACTATGCTGGGGCAATCACACATAACCCGGAAAATCCATCCCCCAAAAACCATCCCGGAACATTCATTCTAGAAGATCCATATGTGGAAGGGCACGTATCTTCCGATAACAAACACAGCCACCACATAGATCACCATGACAAGGTAGGCCATCCGGTCCCTGCTCCTGTACCGCAGGGGCTTCATCTTCGTGCGGCCCTCTCCGCCCCGGTAGCACCGGGCTTCCATAGCCATGGCCAGGTCGTTGGCCCGCCGAAAGGCGGACACAAAGAGGGGCACAAGGATAGGGATCATATTTTTCACTCTCTGGATGATGTTCCCGCTCTCCAAGTCCGCTCCCCTTGCGATCTGTGCCTTCATAATCTTGTCCGTCTCCTCCAGGAGGATGGGGATGAACCGGAGGGCAATAGACATCATCATCGCCACCTCGTGAACCGGCACGTGTATCTTATTGAGGGGATGCAGAAGGCTCTCAATGCCGTCTGTCAGGGCATTGGGAGTGGTGGTAAAGGTCATAAGAGAGGAGCCTGCGATCAGGTAGATCAGACGGATCGCCATGAACACAGCTGTCCGCAGTCCCTCCTCCGTGATGGTAATGATCCAGGCGTGGAACAGGGTCTCTCCCCCCCTTGTGAGGAAGAGATTAAAGATCACAGTGATCATCAGCAGCATGATGATGGGCTTCATCCCCTTCATGATATAGGAAAAGGGCACCTTTGACATGCGTATGATGGCGGCCAGGAACAAAGTGGCCACCAGGTACCCGGGGATACTGTTAAACAGAAACAGGGAAATCAGGTAGAGAAGGGTTCCCACCAGCTTCACCCTGGGATCCAGCCGGTGCAGGACGCTCTGGGCCGGATAATATTGTCCTATTGTAATATCTCGTATCATCTATCCTATCCCCCGCCTTTTCTTTACTGCCTCCATGATCTCGTCCGCAGCCTCCTCCACTGTGGTGGCCGTCACCCCCACATCGAACCCGGCCTCCCTTATATCGTGCATGATATAGGTGACCTGGGGCGCCGCAAGGCCTATTTTCTCCAGCTCCTGGTAGTGGGAAAATACCTGCTTCGGAGTATCGTTGTACAGGATCTGCCCCTTATTCATGACAATGATCCGGTCCGCGTATTTCGCGATATCCTCCATGCTGTGGGACACCAGGATAACTGTCATGTCGCTCTGCCTGTGAAGATAGGCGATCTGGTCCAGGATCTCATCCCGCCCCTTCGGGTCCAGGCCGGCCGTTGGCTCGTCCAGCACAAGGACGCCGGGGCGCATGGCCAGGACGCCGGCGATGGCCGCCCTTCTCTTCTGTCCGCCGGACAGCTCAAAGGGCGAGGATTTCCAGTACTTCTCCTTCAGCCCTACAAGCCGCAGGGCCTGGGCCGCCCTCTGCTCACACTCCTTGGGGGAGAGGCCCTGATTCTTCGGGCCAAAGCACACATCTGTCAGCACGTCCACCTCAAAGAGCTGATGCTCCGGGTACTGGAAGACCAGGCCCACCTGGCCGCGGAGCTTTTTCATGTCATAGCCTTCCCCGTAAATATTTTCCCCGTTGTACCAGACCGTCCCGCTGGTGGCCCGTATGAGGCCGTTCAGGTGCTGGGTCAGGGTGGATTTCCCGGAGCCGGTGTGGCCGATGATGCCCACGAACTCGCCGTGGGGTATCTCCAGGCAGATGTCTGACAGCGCCTTCTTCTCGTAGGCCGTGCCCGGGCTGTATATATAGTTTACATGTTCTAATTTAATCGACATAGCGCTTCCACCAGCTCTTCCTTTTTCAGTATTCCGGCCGGAATATCCAGCCCCCGCTTCTTCAGTTCATCCGCCAGCATGGTCACCTGGGGCACATCCAGGCGGTAGGATTTCAGGGTGTCCACCTGGGAGAAAATTTCCCGGGGCGTCCCCTGCATGACAATGTGGCCGTGATCCATGACAAAGATCCGGTCCGCGTAGATTACTTCCTCCATGTAGTGGGTGATGAGGATGACCGTCACATGCTTCCTGTGGCGCAGCTCCCGCACAGTCTTCAGGACTTCCTTCCTGCCGCTTGGATCCAGCATGGCAGTGGGCTCGTCCAGGACAATGCACTTGGGCTCCATGGCGATGACGCCGGCAATAGCCACCCGCTGCTTCTGGCCTCCCGAGAGCTTGTTGGGGGAGTGGTGCCGGTACTCGATCATGCCCACCGCCTTCAGGCTGTCCTCCACCCGCTTCCAGATCTCATCCGTGGGGACGCCCAGGTTCTCCGGTCCAAAGCCCACATCCTCCTCCACCACGGTGCCGATGATCTGGTTATCCGGGTTCTGGAACACCATGCCCGCGCTCTGGCGCACGTTCCAGAGGTTCTCCGGGCGCTTCGTGTCCATGCCGTCCACCCACATGGTCCCGCCGGTGGGGACAAGGATGGCGTTCATATGCTTGGCCAGGGTGGACTTGCCGGAGCCATTGTGGCCCAGTATGGCGATAAACTGTCCCTCCTCGATCCCAAGGTCCACCTGGTCGATGGCCCGGGAGGTGCCGATGACATCTCCCTCCTCGTCTCTCTTTTCATATTCAAATACAAGCTTCTCTGTCTGGATCATTTCCTTTTTCATGTACGCTCTTCATTCTCCCATAAAAATAAGACACAGCATTTACATACTGTGTCTTATTTTACGTGATTATGCGCTATTTTGCAAGGTTTGCCGTCTTCCTTTTCATTTCCGCGGGCTCTTCTGTCATCTGCCGACCGTGACATTTCTCCTGAATTCTATGTAGGTCATAGCAAAATAGATCAGGTACACGGCGGTAAAGAGGAGAACGGACAGGCCGAAATAGGACCAGGCCGGAGCCGTCACGCCGGAGTAGCGGGCGAAATTTTCCCCGATATACCCGGCGAACATAGCCCCCAGTGCCAGGGCTGCCAGGAAGGGACACAGATAGTAGATGAAGAGTTGCCGCAGGATCAGACCCGACAGCTCCCGATCCCCCAGTCCCAGCTTCCGCAGGATGTCGTACCGTCTCCTGTGCTTCGCCGCGTCCGAGAGCTGCTGCACAGCCAGCACGGTCAGAGCTACACACAGGTAGACAAGACCAATATAGAAGAGTGGAAACATGAAGGTAGAGAGCAGGAACTGCATGTCAAAGGTCTCCGGCTCCCGGACAAGCACAAAGCTGTTAGACACGTACATGATATCTGACCCGTAGCCGTAGTCCTCTGTCGTCTCCTCCCAGCCGTACCAGTCATCCGTCCCTGCCGCGGCCCCCTCCAGCTCCATGAGAGCCGCCCGCAGCTCTCTCATGGAGCGCAGGTTCTCTTTATCTCCCTCCTGCCGCCCCTGTGCCTGAGCGGCAAAAAGGGCGTAGTAGGGCTGCATCCGGTCCGCCGCCGCATCCGGCACCACCAGCACGTAATCCGCGCCGTTGTGGCCGTTCTGCTCAAAGCCCCCTGTCTCTATGCCGGCGCATGTGTAGTCCTGTCTCTCCCCGCCGGGGCCGGAGAGCGAAAGGGGCTTCTCCGTCATGGGCTCTACGTTCTCCCGGAGCCGCTCCTTTGTCTGCACCAGGTACTCTCCATCCCCCAGAGACACCGGCTCCCTTCCCAGCATAGCCCGGAGGGCATTGTAGTCGCTCAGCTTCATGTAGGTATCATAGTGGAAATAGGCCCCGTCCGCTCCCGTCTCCTGGCTCTCCAGCCAGTCATTCCATCGGGACGACCCGTTCTCGTAGATCTGGTAAACGCGGCTGGACTCCACCGATGCGTACTCCTCTGTCAGCTGCTCCTCCTGCCGGAAATCATACCCTGGATCCGGGCTGTAGACCATCACATCAAAGGGCCACTTTTCCTCTGCCTGGGTGAGCTGGAACTGGTTCAGCATGAGGGCGCAGGAGGCCCCCACAAAGGCGGCGGCAAAGAGGATGGTGAGAGTCCCCATGGTAAACCGCATGGTCCGCACCTTGGAGGCCAGCTGGCGCAGCACGAAAATGCGCTCATGGCGCCATAGCCCCGCTCCTCCTGCCCGGATGTATTTTACAAGGAAGCCGGACAGGCCGGCGAACAGGCCGTACACAGCCGCCGACAGGCCGGCCAGCAGAGGCCACACGGTCTCCATGGTGATCCGTCCGTCAAGAAGGAGAAAAGCAAAGATGAGAAAATAGACAAGGGAGCCCGCAAAGATCCACCAGGAGCGGTCCCCTCCCTGACCTGCCTCCTCGCCCCTTCTCTCCTCGTCCAGCATGTCCCGGATGTCCATCCTCCGGAACCGCCTGTGGTTCCGCAGAAGGGCCAGCACATAGGAGCCAAAATAGATTCCCCCGGTAAGGGCAAAGGTCTCCCAGCCCCAGTCCATGGAGAGGTCATAGCTTATGTCCAGCATACCGTAGATCGCGGTCAGCATGACCTGCTGCAGGAAGAGTCCCGGCAGGATGCCGGCTGCGAAGGCGATTACCCCGAGAAGGAGGTTTTCCCGCAGGAACAGCCTGGCGATCTGTCTCTTGTGAAAGCCCAGGAGCATGTAGATACCAAACTCCCGGCTCCGCTTCCCCGCCATGAATTTCACCATGTAGTGGATCAGCCAGATGACGATGAGCACCACAAAAAAGGTGGCCACTCCGATCATGGCTCCAAACAAGCCGGCCTCCGCCGACAGTCTCCGGACATTTTCCGAGAAAATCATGGAGTTGAAGGAGAACATGAGGGCGCTGATGAGGATCATGGTAAAGAGGTATATGGAATAATCCCGAAGAGACCGCTTCATGTTCCGAAACGCCAGCTTACCCAGCATCCGTCTCACCTCCTGTCAGGGAGAGGACGTCCAGTATCTCGCTCAGGAAATCCTTTCTCTTTTTCTCCCCTCTCCTCAGCTCGTGAAAGATCCGGCCGTCCTTTAAAAAGAGAATACGGCGGCACCAGCTGGCAGAGAAGGCGTCGTGGGTCACCATGAGGATGGTCACCGCCATCTCCCGGTTCATCTTCTCCAGCGTCTCCAGAAGGATGCGGGAGGATCGGGAGTCCAGCGCCCCGGTGGGCTCGTCGGCAAAGACGATAGCCGGATGGTTGATGAGGGCTCTGGCGCAGGCGCACCGCTGCTTCTGTCCCCCGGACACCTGGAAGGGAAATTTATCCTTCAGCTCCAGGATCCCGAGCCTGCCCATAATGTCCTCCGTCCGCTGCTGTATCTCCTTTTTCCCCTTGCCGGTGAGGGACAGGGCCAGGGAAATATTTTCCCCCAGGGTGAGGGTGTCCAGCAGATTGAAGTCCTGGAACACAAAGCCCAGATTGTTCTTCCTGAAATCCGCCTTCTGCTCCTCCTTAAGGGCTGTAATATCCTCCCTGCCGTACCAGATGTGTCCGCTGGTCACCCGGTCGATGGTGGCCATCACATTCAAAAGAGTGGTTTTTCCGGAGCCGGATGCCCCCATGATGCCCACGAACTCGCCCCTGTCCACCTGGAAGGAAAGCCGGTCCAGGGCCTTGGTCAGATTGTCCTTTGTCCCATAGTATTTTTCAATGTCTTCCACACGGATCAGTTCCCGCATAAACAGTTCTCTCCTTTCCCGCTGTCTTGTATGTCTGTCAGTATAACAGGCGGGAGAGTCCTCTGCCCGCATGAAAGACTTCACTAATCTTACAATCTTGAAAGACTTCGGCCGGCCGCCCCGCTCCCCTTACTCATCTCTGGTAAAGAGGCTGCCCCCGTCGGGGAAGAGGAGAGTGATCCGCGTGCAGGATCCCCTCTCCGACCAGGCCTCTATCTCCATCCCCAGCTGGCGGCACAGCTTTTTGCACAGGTAGAGGCCGATGCCTGTGGCGCCTCCCCTGTCCCGGCCGTTTGTGCCGGTAAATCCCTTGTCGAAGACCCGGTCCACCTCCTCCGGAGGGATGCCGATCCCTCTGTCCTCCACGGTGAGGCTCTGTCCATGGGGCAGGCTCTCCCCGCGGATGAGGATGAGCCCGCTCCCCTCCTTCTTATACTGAACCGCGTTCATGAGAAGCTGCACCAGGATAAACTCCAGCCATTTGCCGTCGCAGTAGACGGACATGTCCTCAGGCGCCTCCGTCCGGATCTCCATATGGTTGTCCATAAGGTAGTACCGGCACCTGTCCACTGCCCCGTACACGCAGGGGAGCAGCTTTATACGGCGGATGACATAGTCCCGGTATACCCCGTCCGACCTGGCGTAGAAGAGGGCCCTATCCACTGCTGCCGACAGAAGCTCCGCCTCCCGCTGGATGCGCCGTCCGTCTATGGGCGGCGCAGCTATGGGCGACGCAGCCATGGGCGCAGGGGAGCCATCCGCCCCGCCTGCCGTGGCCGCCAGCGTGATGGCCGAAAGAGGCCTCTTCGCCTCGTGGATCCATCCCTCGATAAACTCTCTGTACTCCCTGTGCTCCCTCTCCAGGTGGCGGGCCTCATCCACCAGGGACTTCCCGGCTCTTCGGAGGATTTCCCGGTGGAGCCGGTCTGTGAGCCTTGGGGAGTCCGGCAGCAGCTCCCCGATGAGCCAGGGCTGATCCAGTCGCTCCAGGGCTGCGAACACCTGGTCAAAATATCTCTTTTTCCTGTAAAAGTCCATCCCAAGAAAGGCGGCCAGCAGAAAGCTCCAGGCAGCAAAAAACAGGGCCATCTGCCCTGCCTTCACCTTGCACGCCCAGAAAAAGCCTGCCGCCGCCATCATACACAGGATCTGGAATAAAAGGAACTGCATTTTATCTTTCAGATAGTCGTTCAAACACATAATTCATACCCCTGTCCTCTCCTCGTGCGGATCAGCTCTGCGGCTCCGATGTCCTTGAGCTTTTCCCTGATCCGGGCTATATTCACACTGAGAGTGTTGTCATCTATATAAATGTGGTCGTCCCAGAGCCCGTCCAGCAGTTCCTGCCTGGACACGATCCGGCCGCTGTGGAGGAAGAGAAGGTACAGGATCCGAAGCTCCGTTCTTGTCAGAAGCGCCGTTCCCCGGGCCGTGACTGTGGCGTCCAGAATGTTCAGGGTGCAGCCCCCTGCGGTCAGAGTGTGGAGCTCCTCCTTTTTCCCGGACCGCAGCAGGACGGCCCGGATGCGGGCCATCACCACAGGGACGCAGCAGGGCTTTGTGATGTAGTCGTCCGCCCCGCTGGTAAGCCCGGTCAGCTCGTCCATGGAGGAGCCCCTCCCCGTGATGAAGATCACCGGGATATCGCTCCTGCTGCGGATCTGCCTGCAGGCGGCCAGGCCGTCCCCGCCGGGGAGCTGGATGTCCAGAAGGATCAGATCCGGCGCAAACCGTTCTGCCTCCTGGGCAAGCTGTCCAAAGTCCTCCGCCAGGAATACCTGGTAGCCCTCCCGTTCCAGGGCATACTGAAGCTCCTCCCTCTGTCCCTCATCGTCCTCCGCCAGGAAGATCCTCCCCGCTGGTCTCTCTAATGTGCTCTCCATTGTCTGTCCCACAAAAACACTCCCCGCTGTCTTCCCTTACGCCTTCTTTGGCTCCGGGTAATCCTCTCCCATTGTGTCCACTGTCACCTTCTTCATCCGCTGTGTCTCCAGGGGCCTGTCGCTGTAGTCAGTGGCCGTCTCGGCAATCTTGTTCACAATGTCCATGCCCTCGATGATCTTTCCAAAGGCCGCGTAAGCCCCGTCCAGATGGGGAGAGGTCTTGTGCATGATAAAGAACTGGCTGCCTGCTGAGTCCGGGTGCATGGCCCTTGCCATGGAGAGGACTCCCTCCGTGTGCTTCAGGTCATTGGCGAAGCCGTTCTGGCTGAATTCGCCCTTGATCGTGTAGCCCGGGCCGCCCATGCCTGTCCCGTCCGGACAGCCGCCCTGGATCATAAAGCCGCTGATGACCCGGTGGAAGATAAGGCCGTCGTAGAAGCCCTTGTTCACCAGGGAAATAAAGTTGTTCACTGTGTTGGGCGCGATCTCCGGGTAGAGCTCCGCCTTCATAATGTCTCCGTTTTCCATCTCAAATGTAACGATTGGGTTTGCCATGTTTATTTACCTCCTGAATTGTTTATTATTTTAGGAAATCGCTGTATGATTTTATAAGTGTCCTTGTCGCGCTTCACAACATAATATGTATTTTTTATAAAATCACCTTTATTTTTTAAAAACCTGCCTATGGCATCCATCACATACTCATAGCTTTTATTTGTGACCTGAAATCCTCTGAGCCAGATCAGTCCATAATGAAGTGTCAGAGATGACCTTGGCGGGATAAAAACTATAAAATCTTTTCCATTTAATGTGATCAATGCTCTCTGTTCCCTCAAAGCCAATTGAAAAACATCTTCATCCTTTTTCCCCGGATCAAACCTGTCAAGCACATGAATAACATCGTGCCCATATTTTTCCAGAACGGAGACAGACTTCCGGGTAATGTTCTCATCTAATAGTACTTTCATTCCAATCCTTCCTGATAAGGAGTATCCAAAATCTCAATTGCATATTCCATGGCCGCTACTATATCTTCTTCCTCAAGGCCATACTCCCTGCAGATTTCCTGCAGTGTCATTTCATCCTTCATACATGCCAGAATAAGGCTGACCGGTATTCTTGTATTCTTCACCAACGGCATACCGCTCAATTTTTTCTCATCTACCTCTATCCGGTCAAATTCTTTGGCCACTTTTCTAAAATACTGGTCTATCTCCTGATAGCTTCCATTTCCATTTTTCAGAAATACAATACTTTTTTTCATAGTTTTATTATATTCCTGATAATCTGCACTTAATCCGGATTGAAATTCGTTTCTGCTTCTATATGTATATATATGCCGGGGCAGTGTGCTGCAATAGGCCTTCCCATCATCTCTTAACAAAAGTTCTGTCATTTTATCAGCCCTTTCCGCCTTTTAAACAGCGTCTATCTTTTCCTTAAGTTCCGCCAGATTGTTTATAAGCTCTCCGAGATCTCTTCTGGAAATTTCAAATGCCCACGACACATCCTCATCATCTTTTTCTGTCACCAGTTTTATGATCGCAGAATTTGCGTCTGTCTTTTTCGGATCTTCCTCATTTCTGTAAGAAATGATCTGACTTTCAAGAAGCTTGAAACAATTGATCTTGCTGTTTCTTTTTATATAGAGATGATCTTTTAAGTCACTTTCCTGTTCATAGATTTTCTTGGCTGTTTCAAGGTCACAGTCCGGAATTCCCTTTAGTTCTTTCTCTTCCGCCAGATCCACAACTATTTTAATAATTGAAAATGCATAATCAATAAAATCCTTCTCCCTTAATTCCGGAACAGCATCTTTTCTTTTTGGATCGATCCCTATAGAAAAACCTGTTGTATTCCAAATGATCTTCAAAAGCCCGCTGCTGTAGGCACGGAGAAGTGTATCGCTGTAGACACTGTTTTTATCCATAAGTCTCCCACCTCTTTTCTGTAAATATGTCTTCTTCTGCTTGTTTAGAAATTATATCACAAGCATTTCCCCTGCGCAATAATCACCCCTCTCGTATTTCCTTACAGCACTCCGACAAAACTATCCTTCACCTTTTAAATATAAATTTTTTTAATATTAAAGATACAAATTATGAAATTGACTTTGCTTTCCTCTAATGATACGATTTTTCTATAGTAGTAAGTTTACAAAACATTTTGCAATTCAGTTTGGAGGAAGAGCTATGGAGTACAAGACAGCGAAACGTATGGAAAGCCTGCCTTTTTCCGAGATCCGTGCGGTGATGGAGAAAGCCACGAAAATGCAGCAGGCAGGAGAAAATGTCATTCATCTGGAGATCGGACGTCCGGATTTTGACACCCCGGAAAAGATCAAGGAGGCCGCCTATGAAAGCCTGAAGGAGGGACATGTATTTTACACCTCCAACTACGGAATACCGGCCCTGAGAAAAGAGATCGCCAAGTGGGAGACCGAGCATCACGACGTGCAGTATGAGGCCGATGAGGTTCTGGTGACAGTGGGTGTCGGAGAAGCCACCTACGCTTCCATGGCAGCCTTCCTGGAGGACGGCGATGAAGTCCTTGTCCCCAATCCGGTATGGCTGAACTACATCCACGTTCCCTCCTCCCTGGGAGCTGTCCCTGTGACATACAGCCTGAAGGAGGAGAACAACTACCAGATCGACATGGAGGAGCTGGAGTCCAAGATCACAGACAGGACAAAGATGATCGTCATCGTCAACCCCAGCAACCCCACAGGTGGGGTTCTCTCCAGAGAGACTCTGGAAAAGCTCAGCCAGATCGCCATCAAGAACGACCTTCTTGTCGTGGCGGACGAGATTTACAGCCAGCTCGTATACGATGACACAAAACACGTCAGCATTGCCTCCCTTCCCGGCATGAAGGAGAGAACCATCACACTGGGCGGCTTTTCCAAGGCCTATTCCATGACCGGCTGGCGTCTCGGATACATGTGTGCTCCCAAAGGCATTATCGCCGCCTGCGTCAGAGTACACCAGTACACCATCACCTGCGCTTCCTCCTTTGTACAGGATGCAGCCATCACTGCTCTGCGGGACTGCGCAGACGATGTGGAGGCTATGCGGCAGGAGTATCAGAGACGGAAGGACTACGCAGTGAAAGCCCTCAACGAGATCGACGGCATCAGCTGCAACAATCCCCAGGGCGCGTTCTACATCTTTGTGAATGTCAAGAGCCTGGGCATGCCTTCCATGGAGGTGGCCGAGTACTTCCTGGAGGAGGCCAAGGTGGCCATGGTTCCCGGATCCGCTTTCGGCTCCGAGGGAGAAGGCTATCTGAGACTGTCCTACTCCTGCAGCTACGAGGATCTTCAGGAGGCAATCCGCAGGATTAAGGACGCTGTTGAAAAACTGAAAAAATAAAGCAACAAAAGGAAAGAGGTTAGAAACATGGCAGTAGGATGCAGAATTAAGAGAAACTTTGAGAGACCGGCCAAGGAACTGGTGGAAGCCTTCCGCGGAATTCCGGTAGCCAACATTGACGACCAGTGCGGCAGGATTGCTGCGGTAGACGCAAGCATTTATCCCTTAAATCCCAAGGCTCGCCTTCTGGGAACCGCCTTCACCGTAAACGCGCCGGCAGGAGACAATCTCCTGTTCCACAAGGCACTTGATATGGCTCAGCCGGGGGATGTCATCGTCCTGGCAAACAAGGGCAGCATGAGCCGCTCCTTATGCGGAGAGATCATGAGCAGCTACGCGAAATCCAGAGGTCTGGCGGGTATCATCATCGATGGATGCGTGCGCGACAGCTACGCTCTCAGCCAGATGGATTTCCCGGTATACGCAAAAGGCGTAACCCCCAACGGGCCATACAAGAACGGTCCCGGAGAAATGAATTTCCCCGTGTCCTTCGCAGGCATCATCATCAATCCCGGCGATATCATCGTCGGTGACTCCGACGGACTGATCGCCATCCGGCCTGAGTTCGCCAAAGAGCTGGCTGAGAAGGCAAAAGCCTACCACGCAGGCGAGGAGAAACAGCTGGAGGGTATCCACACCCGCGGCGAGTGGCCCCGTCCATGGGTTGACGAGACACTGGAAAAGGTTGGCTTTGAGTTTGTAGACTAGTTCACAGACCAGGAGATCCATTGAGATACATCCAGATCAAAAGGACCGCTGTGCGGTCCTTTTTTACTGCCTGTCTTTCGTTTTTTCATCCAGGGAGTACAGCACCAGTCCCCCTTTCTTCTCGTAGCCTGTATCCCACATTTCTTCAAAATCCAGCTCCGACGCCTCCCCGTAGGTGGCTGCTGTCACATAAAAACGCCCTCCTCTCTCCTCATAGCCGGTGAGGAGGAACCAGTGCCAGGTAAAGTCCCCGAACTGCTTTCTGTCCCTGTGATAGAGGAGAAGGCAGGGCACCGGCAGCCCCTGGCCGATTTCCCTTCTCACCGCCTCTTTGGCCTCCTCCACGTCCTTCTCCCCGTGGAGGGGCTCCATGACAAGGGCCTTTCCGTCTTCATTTCCCAGATCTCTGAGATAAGCCTGAAATCCCTCTATATAGGTCTCCAGCCGGTCGATTCCTCCCGCTCTTGGCTTCAGGTAGGGCTTCATCTTCATGCTGAAGTCCTTGTAGTCCTGCTTTGTGAGATGGCGCACATCCCCCGGGTAAAGACCTGTCATCCCTCTTCGCAGGGCCAGGTAAATGCAGGTATCGCAGGCTGTGGCCGCCCCGCAGCCGCCAATGTGCATGACGATATTGGTGAACCAGTCCTGGTTCCCGCCGTAGGCCCCCTCGATCTCAAAATAATCCAGATGTCTTTCCATAGCCGGTCTTCCCTTCATCTTTTCTATAAAATTCTTTCGAAATTCTTCATAATTTCCTGCTCTTTATCTTTATATCTTTCTCCTATACTGGAGACAACAAAAAGAAACACTGTTTTTTCTGAGTTTTGAGGAGGGGATTTTTATGAGAGCTGCCATAGGTCGCATGGAAAATATACTGGTCACACACAAGCCCGGACTGTCTTACCAGACGGACTACTCTGCGTCCTCCCTGATCCTCATGTTCTTTACCTTTTCCTTTGCAGGCTGGCTCTGGGAGGTAGGCCTCCACCTGGTGGTGGACGGCATGTTCTTCAACAGGGGCTTCATGACCGGCCCCTGGCTCCCCATCTATGGGACAGGAGGCGTGCTCATCCTCGTGCTTCTGAAAAGATGGCGGAGCCGCCCTCTCCTGTCCTTTGGCCTGATCCTGCTTTTGTGCGGCACGGTGGAGTACTTCGCCGGCCTCTTCCTGGAAACCCTGTTCGGGGTCCGCTGGTGGAACTACAGCGGCATGCTCTTCCAGATACAGGGCCGGGTATGCCTGGAGGGACTGCTCCTCTTCGGCGCAGGAGGCCTCTTCATCATCTACATCGCCGCCCCTGTGCTGGATAGCCGTTTCCAGCGCCTGTCAGAGCTTCAGAAGAACGTGCTCTGCGGCGCCCTTCTTCTCATTTTCCTTCTGGATCTGGCCTGCTCCTTTCTCTCCCCCAACATGGGCTTTGGCATCACTTCACTGTGATCTGTCCCAGGATCTCTCCTATGGGAGCGGATATGGTAAGCTCAGCACCCACCTCCCTGGCCGTGGCGCTCTTGTTGATGACCACCAGATGCCTGCCGTGAAAATAGTCGATAAAGCTGGCCGCCGGGTAGACTACCAGGGATGTACCGCCTATGATGAGGGTGTCCGCCTCGCTGATGGCCTGGATGCTTCTCTGGATTGTCACCGCGTCCAGGCTCTCCTCATAGAGGACCACGTCCGGCTTGATGACGCCTCCGCACTCGCACCTGGGAATGCCAGGAGCCGCCTTTACGTAGGCCGCATCGTAGAACCGGCCGCACTTCTGGCAATAATTTCTGTGAATGCTGCCGTGGAGCTCATACACCTTCCTGCTTCCCGCCTTCTGGTGGAGTCCGTCAATATTCTGGGTGATAACCGCCGTCAGGCGCCCCGCCTCCTCCAGCTGGGCCAGCTTTCTGTGGGCCGGATTGGGCTCCGCGTCCAGACACATCATCTTCTCCTTGTAAAAGTCATAGAACACATCCGGGTGGGCCTTAAAGAAGCTGTGGCTCACCACCTGCTCCGGCGCGTACTTGTAGTGCTGGTGGTAGATGCCGTCCGCGCTCCGGAAGTCCGGTATCCCGCTCTCCGTGGAGACGCCCGCCCCTCCAAAAAAAACAATCCTCTCACTGTCATCTATGATCTCCTGCAGCTTTCTTACTTCCTCCTCGTACATGCGATCACCGCCTCCGCTTAAAACTGAAATAGGTTTAATCCAATCTCCTCGCTGTATTTTCTGTCCACATTCCCCGGAATGACTGTTATGACCATCTCGCAGGTGGCGCTGACCCGCGCCCGGTTCAGATGGCCTCCGAAGACCTGCCCCTTCTCATCGCCTGCGCTCATGTGCAGGTGGGCGTAAAACTCTCCGTCCATAGTGTTGATAGTCCCTGTCAGGGACACGATCTCAAAAGCCCCCTCAAACTCGTTGGCCAGGTATTTCTTCTCGTCTGTTTTGAACACGCCGACTGTAAACTGGCTGATAGCCCCCAGGGCCTGGACGGACGCCAGCTTGATGTTCTCCTTCAGGGCGATCTCCTTCACCTTGTCCAGGATCTCCTCCCCCTTGTCAATTCTTGCGATAATGGTATTTTCAAATCTTCTGTATTCCATGATACTGCCTCCTTTACTTCTTTTAGTGTACCACTTTTCGGCCTAAATGGATAAATCAGATTTTGTTTTGCCGACCTTTTTGCAGTATGCGACCAACAGCTTCCAGCAGCCACGCCCTGCAAGGCAGAGGAATACACCTACTACAAGCGCTATCACAAATTCTGCAATAGGATTTAATTCCATCATCCCCGTAAATATTCCCATATTTTCCACATAGGGCAATCCGAGATGCCAAATGTAATCCACAAGTTTCACAGCCATCAAAACCGGACTTGCAATACCGCAAAGGATAAATACCGGAGCCATGATCGCAAGACACGGAATAACAAACATCCCGGTAAGTCCTACTCCGCTGTAAAACGCGCAGACCATCAGCAGCCTGTTCCAGCTAAACCCGCTTTCTTTGGAAAGCAAATCGCCAAGATATGCTTTTGCGAGATCCTTCGGGCTTCCTAATCTGCTCAATATCTGTTCTGTCGTAAGATTGTCGCCTTCCATTTCCAGGATAGAGCTTTTTATCTCTTTTACAATATCCACTCTCTCAGAAGTTGGAAGCGGCTTTAAGCTTTTATCAACAGTATCCAAGTATTTTTCAAATGTAGTATCCATCATTTTATTCTCCTTTCAGATCTGACATGACATTTAACAAATTTTGCCATTCCTTATTCATTGCCTCCAGATATTCCTGCCCTTCCGCCGTCAAAGAATAGTATTTGCGTGGCGGCAGTCCCTCTGCCGACTCCTGCCATATAGATTGAAGATAGTTTTCTTTCTGCAATCGCCTCAGCAAAGGATATACCGTACTTTCTGTTGAAGAAATGATAGGATATTTGCTTAATTCCTGCAAAATCTCATATCCATAATATACTTTTTTATTCAGCATGAGCAGAATACAGTACTCTAGCGTCCCCCTCACTATCTGCGATTTCCATTTGTCCAAATTCATCCTGTTCACCTCACTACTGTTTCATTTGCATATACATCGTACTACGCAGTATATGCATTGTCAATAGTATATTTTCAAAAATAATACCTTTTAAAAAGCAGTACTATTATACTGCTTCCCCGATAAAAAAAGAAGAGTACCTCTCCTGGCACTCTTCCCTCTGTTTTCGTCTCTAAATTTTACTGTCCCGTCTCTCCGCTGTACCCTCTGAAGAACTCCTCCAGTCCCTCCAGGGTCTTCACAAGGACAGGAATTTCGTCCTCGGAGAGCTTACTTATGATGGCCTGGGTCATCTGGCGATGGTAGTCCTCGTGGTGATGGTAGGCCTTGACACCCTTCTCCGTCAGCCTGACATAGACCACACGCCGGTCCTTCTCGCTGCGGCGGCGCTCCACGTAGGCTTTGTTCACAAGGCTGTTCACGGCTGTCGTCAGAGAGCCCACGGTGATATTCAGCTTCCTGGCAATGGAGGACATGTTGTTCCCCTCTCCCAGGCCGATGGCCTCTATGACGTGCATATCATTGTTTGTCAGATCCTTGAAATCCTCTGTGATAATGGCCTTCTCCTCCAGCTCCCATAACTCGTGGAACAGACCTACGAGAATATCGTTAATGGCCCTGTATGCATCTTCCATGAACATTTTCCTTTCTATGATCCTATAAAAAGTGACTGGATCACTTCTCTGACTGTCTCAATCCTGTCCGCCTTCCAGGCACCTGCCCCGCAGAAGAGAAGGGCGTTCTCCACATCTCCCTTTGCCGCACTGACAAGGGCGTCTGTAATGCAGTAGGGAATTTCGGCGGGATTGCAGGTGTGGAGGCATCTGTGACAGGGGCTGTGGGGAATTTTCTCTCCGCCCATGACCCGCTCCATAAACCGGTTCCGGATGGCCCTCCCCGGCATGCCCACCGGGCTTTTTACAATCACAATGTCCTCTTTTCCCGCCCGGATGTAGGCTTCCTTGTACCGGATGTCCGCATCGCACTCCTCTGTGGTGACAAACCGGCTGGCCACCTGAATGGCGTCCGCCCCCAGATCGAAGGCTTTGCGGGCCCTCTCCCGGTTGTCAATGCCGCCGGCCAGGGCCACCGGGATCCTTGTCTCATACTTTTCCTCAAAGGAGAGAACCGTCTTAAAGATGGCCCGTATCTCCTCCTCGTAGGCAGGGGAAATCTCCTCCGATGCCGCCTGGCCCGGCTCCACAAACTGATCCAGCTGCTCCCTGGTAAAGCCCAGATGTCCTCCCGCGAGAGGCCCCTCCACCACGAGAAGATCCGGCATCCTCTTGTACTTTTTATCCCAGTACCGGAGAACCACACGGGCCGCCTTCTCCGTGGAGACAATGGGAGCCAGAGCAGGCTCTGTCTCTCTTCCCGCCTCCCTGGCCGCCTCGGCCGCTGCCTTTGGCAGGTCCATGGGAAGCCCGGCTCCGGAGATGATGATGTCCGCTCCCGCCGCCACGGTAGCTTTCACGTACTCCTCATAGCACCGGCTGGCCACCATGATGTTAAAGCCGATTACTCCTTCAGGCGCAATGGCCCGGGCCCTGTCAAGCTCCTTTTTCACGGCCCGCAGGTTGGCTCCCAGGGAGTCCCTGTCAAAATCCGGCTCCCGGAAGCCAATCTGAGCGGTGGAGATAATGCCCACGCCGCCCTCTCTGGCCACTGCGCCAGCCAGGCCGCCCAGGCTGATCCCCACTCCCATGCCGCCCTGTATCAGTGGCAGCCTGGCTTCTCTCTCGCCCAGTTTCAATGGTTTTATTTCCATACAGCACTCCTACATCCGGCGGAAACGCTCATACCGCCTCTGGGTCAGCTCCTCGGCTGACATGCTTTCATATTTCTCCAGGAACTCATCTATGCTCTCTGAAATCCGGTTTGTCACTTCCTCCAGATTCAGCACAGTGTAGTGGGACGGCTCGGGGAACACCTTCTCCACGATGCCCGCCCTGTAGAGGTCATGGGCTGTCAGCTTCATGACACCTGCCGCCTCCTTCGCCTTCGTGCTGTCCTTCCAGAGGATACTGGCAAAGCCCTCCGGCGAGAGGATGGAGTAGATGGAATTCTCCAGCATCCACACCTCGTCCGCCGTTGCCATAGCCAGGGCGCCGCCGCTGCCGCCCTCCCCGATAATGATGGAGAGCACCGGCACCCGCAGGCCGGACATTTCATAGATGTTTCTGGCAATGGCCTCGCCCTGCCCTCTCTCCTCGGCCTCCAGGCCGCAGAAGGCTCCCGGCGTGTCCACAAAGCAGATGACCGGCCGGCCGAACTTCTCCGCCTGCTTCATAAGACGGAGAGCCTTGCGGTATCCGTCCGGCGAGGGCATACCGAAGTTGCGCTCTATATTCTCCTTTGTGGTCGTTCCCTTGGCCTGCGCAATGACTGTCACAGGCTGACCGTGAAACCTGGCTATGCCTCCGATAATGGCCTTGTCATCCGCAAAATATCTATCCCCGTGGAACTCCATAAAGTCTGTAAACAGAGTCTGGATATAATCAGAGCCAACCGGGCGGTCCTTCATGCGGGAGATCTGGACTCTGTCCCATGCGGAAAGTTCGTCCTCCTCTTCCCCTGCCGCTGTCTCCGCCTCAGGCCGCTCAGGCTGCATGTCTCTCTTTTCTCTCCTGGGGGCGCCTGTCTTCTGATGCATCTGAAGAATTTCGGAGAGGACTGTCTTCATCTCCTCCCTCTCCACGATGCGGTCAATGAAGCCGTGCTCCAGCAGGAACTCGGATCTCTGGAAGCCCTTTGGCAGCTTCTGGCCGATGGTCTGCTCGATGACTCTGGGGCCGGCAAAGCCGATGAGGGCCTTGGGCTCCGCCAGGATCACGTCTCCCAGCATGGCAAAGCTGGCCGTCACGCCCCCGGTGGTAGGATCTGTCAGAACAGAAATGTAGAGAAGTCCCGCGTCGCTGTGGCGCTTGATGGCTGCAGAGGTCTTGGCCATCTGCATGAGGGAGGTGATGCCCTCCTGCATCCTGGCTCCTCCGGAACAGGCAAAGAGGATGACCGGAAGGCGCTCCTTTGTAGCCCGCTCCACAGCCCTTGCGATCTTCTCGCCCACGGCCTCCCCCATACTTGACATGAGGAAACGCCCGTCGCAGACGCCGATCACAGTCTCCAGGCCATTGATCTCGGCCTTTCCTGTCACAATCGCCTCTTTCAGCTTCGTCTTCTCCTGCACAGCCGCCAGCTTCTCCGGATAGCCCTTATAGTCCATGGGGTTGGCGCCCACAAGATCCTTGTCCCACTCCTCAAAGGTCCCGTCGTCGGCGATCATCTCAATACGCCGGTAGGCGTGCACGCGGAAATAGCCGCCGCACTTGGGACAGATATAATAGCCGCGCTTCACATCCTCGGCGATGATGGCGCTGCCGCACTTGTTACACTTGCGCAGCAGTCCCTCCGGCACCTCAGGCCGCCTCTCCCGCAGGGAGATGTAGCCCTTTCTGGCAGAGCCGGATCTGGTCTTTTTAAACATGTTTTCTAACTTCATTTTTACGCTTCTTTCCGGGCTTTCTCAAGCTCTTCGATGAATTCGATGTCTATGTTTCCGGCGATGTAGTCCGGGTTGTTCAGTATCTCGTACTGGTAGTCCACGTTGGTGTCAATCCCCTCGATGATGACCTCGCCGAGGGCGCTCCTCATCTTGCGGATGGCCTCGTCCCTGTTCTTGGCCCACACGATCAGCTTGGCGATCATGGAGTCATAGTAGGGGGGAATGGTGTACCCGCTGTAGATGGCGGAGTCGATGCGGATGCCCTTGCCTCCCGGCAGGTACATGTCCGTGATGGTACCCGGGGAGGGGCGGAAGCCCTTTTCCGGGTTCTCTGCGTTGATCCTGCACTCGATGGCGTGGCCGCTGAGCTTCACATCCTCCTGCCTGTAGGAGAGCTCTCTTCCGGAGGCGATGCGGATCTGCTCCTTGATGAGGTCGATCCCTGTCACCCACTCGGTCACCGGGTGCTCCACCTGGATCCGGGTGTTCATCTCCATGAAATAGAAATTGCCGTTCTTCTCAAGGAGGAACTCGATGGTGCCGGCATTGACATAGCCCGCCGCCTTGGCTGCCCTGACAGCGGCCTCCCCCATCTTCTGCCTCAGCTCATCGGAGATGGCGTCGCAGGGGGACTCCTCGATCATCTTCTGGTGATTTCTCTGGATGGAGCAGTCCCTCTCTCCCAAGTGGATGACGTGTCCGTAATTGTCCGCCAGGATCTGGAACTCGATGTGTCGGGGATGCTGTACAAAATGCTCGATGTACATGGTGTCGTCCCCAAAGGCCATCTGAGTCTCCTTCTGGGCTGTCTGGAAGCTGCTCTCGAACTCCTCCGGCGTATTCGCCACGCGCATACCCTTTCCGCCGCCTCCCAGAGCCGCCTTCACGATAACCGGATAGCCGATCTCGTCTGCGATCCTGGCGCCCTCCTTCGCATCGTACACCGGCTCCTTGCTGCCCGGTATCACGGGGACACCGGCGGCCATCATGGTGTTTCTCGCCTCCTGCTTGTTTCCCAGGCGGGCGATGACGTCTGACCCGGGCCCGATAAAGGTGATGTTGCACTGCTCGCACAGCTCCGCGAACCGGCTGTTCTCAGAGAGGAAGCCAAATCCCGGATGGATGGCATCAGCGCCGGAAATGATGGTGGCGCTGATGATCCGGTCCATACTCAGATAGCTCTCCGTGGAGGGCGCAGGCCCGATACAGATTGCCTCATCCGCAAGCTGTGTGTGGAGGGCCTCCCTGTCGGCCTCCGAGTAGACGGCCACTGTCTCAATGCCCATCTCCCGGCAGGCCCGGATAATGCGGACCGCGATCTCGCCCCGGTTGGCGATCAGTACTTTCTTAATCATCTGGCTCATTTCTATCTATTCCTCCCGTCCGGTCTAGCCTACCATAAAGGTCAGCTCCGCGCTGACTACCACCTTGCCGTCCACACTGGCAACTGCCTCACCAATTCCCATAGGCCCCTTGGCCTTGATGATCCTTGTCTCCAGCTTTACCTTGTCTCCCGGCACGATCTTCCCTTTAAATTTACATTTGTTGATGCCTCCGAAGTAGGCGATCTTTCCTTTGTTTTCCTCCTTGCTCAGGATAGCCACAGCCCCTACCTGGGCCAGTGCCTCCACAGTGAGCACACCGGGCATCACCGGTTCCTGGGGAAAATGTCCCTTGAAGAAATCCTCTCTGTATGTAACGCATTTATAGCCAACCGCAAACTGTCCCGGCTCATAGTCCTCGATATAATCCACAAGGAGGAAGGGATGGCGGTGGGGAATGATCTCTTTGATCTGATTGATATCCAAATGGTTCATGCTCTTTGTCTCCTTCCTATGAAAGGCGGAACAGAGGCTGTCCGTACTCTACGGCCTGGCCGTTTTCCACGTAGATCTCCTCCACTGTCCCGTCAAAGTCGCTCTCGATCTCATTCATCAGCTTCATGGCCTCCACAATGGCCATAACCTGCCCCTTCTTCACCGTGTCTCCCACAGACACATAGGGATCCGCGTCCTCAGCAGGAGCCGCATAGAAGGTTCCCACCAGGGGGCTCTTCACGATCTTGCCAGAGGGCTCTGTGGCCGTCTCCTCCGATGCCGCCTGTGCCGGCGCAGACCCGGGAGCTGCCGCCGAAGCCGCTGCAGGGGCCGCTACCTGGACGGCCGGAGCTGCCACGGCGCCCGCCGCGAAGGCCGCGGGGCTGTCCGCTGTCTGCACAGCTGTGACGATGGTCTCTTTTTCCTTTGTGAGATGGAGCTTGACGCCCTTCTCCTCATATTTCAGCCCGGTCAGCTCTGAGTCAGAGACTGCCTGGATCAGTTTTAACAGGTTCTCAAATTCCATGATCTCGCACCTCTTTTTATTCTTCGTATTTCTTGATCAGCAGTGTCGCGTTGTGCCCGCCAAATCCGAGGGAGTTGGTCATGGCGTAGTGGATCTCCTTCTCCACCGGCGCTCCCACCGCATAGTTCAGGTCGCAGTCCTCGTCCGTCTCCACGGTTCCCATGGTCTGGTGGATAAAGCCTTCCTCCACGGATTTCACCAGGGTGATGAACTCCACGCCGCCGGCTGCCCCCAGAAGGTGGCCGATCATGGATTTTGTGGAGTTGATGAGCACGTCCTTGGCCGCGTCGCCAAAGGCCTTCTTGATAGCCCTTGTCTCAAAGAGGTCATTGTGATGAGTGCTGGTGCCGTGGGCATTGATGTACTCTACCTGTGAAGGTGCAACCTCCGCCTCCTCCATGGCAAGCTCCATGGCCTTGGCTGCTCCTGCCCCGTCCTCTGCCGGGGATGTGATGTGGTAGGCGTCGCCTGTGGCGCCGTATCCAACAACCTCCGCGTAGATTTTCGCTCCTCTGGCCTTCGCGTGCTCCAGCTCCTCCAGAACAACCACGCCGGCTCCCTCGCCCATGACAAATCCGTCTCTGTCCTTGTCAAAGGGGCGGGACGCTGTGGCCGGGTCCGGGTTGGTGGAGAGGGCGGTGAGGGCGGTAAATCCGGCCACGCCTGTGGCGCAGATGGCGCTCTCTGTTCCCCCTGCCAGCATAATATCCGCATCACCATACTGAATAGCCCGGAAGGCGTCTCCGATACAGTGGGTTCCCGTTGCGCAGGCTGTCACCACGTTGGTGCACTTGCCCCGGAAGCCCAGCTGGATAGACACATTTCCGGCTGCCATGTTTGAGATCATAAGGGGCACCATCAGGGGATTGACCTTGTTAGGGCCCTTTGTCTTGATCTTCTCGTAGCTGGACTCCACCTGCTGCAGGCTTCCGATCCCGGAGCCGATGATGACGCCGGCGCGGAAGGAGTCCTCCTTCTCAATGTCAAGCCCCGCGTCGTCGTAGGCCTCTTTTGCGGCTGCCACAGCATACTGGGAGAAGGCCTCCATTCTCCTGGCTGCCTTGAAATCCATCCTGTCCTTTGCCACAAAGTCCTTCACCTCTGCGGCCAGCTTGACCTTATAGTCTGTCGTGTCAAACTTGGTGATGGGCGCGATGCCCACCTTTCCCGCCTTTACTCCTGCCCAGAACTCGGGGGCTGTATTTCCCAGGGGAGTCACCGCTCCAAGTCCTGTCACAACTACTCTTCTCTTCATCATATCGCCATTCCTCCGTCTACCTGGATCACCTGTCCTGTAATATAGCCTGCGTCGTCAGAAGCCAGAAAGGCCGCCGTCTTCGCGATGTCCTCCGGCTTTCCGAATCTTCCGAGAGGGATCTGGGCCACAGACGCCTCCTTCACTGCATCAGAGAGGACCGCCGTCATCTCTGTCTCAATAAATCCGGGAGCAATGGCGTTCACCGTGATGCCCCTGGATGCCAGCTCTCTTGCCACCGCCTTGGTCAGGCCGATGACACCGGCCTTGGAGGAGGCATAATTGGCCTGTCCCGCGTTGCCGGCAATGCCCACGACAGAGGACATGTTGATGATGCGCCCGCTCCTCTGCTTCAGCATCTGTCTGGACGCGAAGCGGATGGTATTGAAGGTTCCCTTCAGGTTTGTCTCGATGACTTTATCAAAATCCTCCTCAGACATCTTCATCAGAAGTCCGTCCCTTGTAATGCCCGCATTGTTGACAAGGATATCCAGTCTTCCGTAGGCCTTGATGACGTCCTGGATGAACTCCTGGCACTTCTCAAAATCAGACACATTGCACTGGTACACCTCAGCCTTTCCGCCGGCTGCCTCGATCTCCTTCTTTACTTCCTCCGCTCGGTCCTTTGAACCGTTGTAGTTGACTACCACGAAAGCTCCCCGGGATGCCAGCTCCAGAGCGATGGCTCTTCCGATGCCCCGGGATGCCCCTGTTACTACTGCAATCTTTCCATCTAACATTTTCTCGTACAGGGCGGATCACGCCCCTGCCTCCTTCTTGCTCTTCAACTTTACTTCAGGCTCTCTGCCACTTTCTCCACGTCAGCCCATGTGCCCACATTGTAGACGGTCACATCCCGGCTGATCTTTCTCATAAATCCGGCCAGAGTCCTGCCCGGACCGATCTCCACAAAGGTATCCACCCCTGCCGCGATCAGGTTCTCCATGCTCTGCTGCCAGCGCACGGAGGAGCTGACCTGGCGGGCCAGCAGCTCTTTTGTCTGGCTGATGTCCGTCACCTCCTGGGCCGTCACGTTTGTCACGTAGGGCACCTTCAGGGGAGACAGCTCTACGCCCTGCAGCACCTCTGCCAGCTCTTCGCCTGCCTTCTCAAGCATGGGTGAGTGGAAGGGACCGCTGACGTTCAGCATGACAGTCCTTTTCGCTCCGGCTTCCTTCAGCTTCTCTGCCGCAGCCTCCACCGCCTTTGTCTCTCCGGTGATGACAATCTGCCCCGGACAGTTGTAGTTGGCAATGGATACGCCCTCCATGGTATCTGTCACCTTCTCAATCTCTTCACCTGTCATGCCCATGATGGCACACATGGCCCCCTCCCCTGCAGGAACTGTGTTCTGCATGAGGAGGCCTCTCTTTCTCACAAGGCGGATGGCGTCCTCATCCTTCATACCGCCGGCCGCCGCGATGGCGCAGTACTCGCCAAGGCTTAAGCCCGCTGTCACATCCGGGTGGATGCCGGCCTCCTCCACGACCTTTGTCATAGCCAGGCAGGTAGTCACAAGGGCTGCCTGCGTGTACTCTGTCAGGTCCAATTTATCGTTTTCATGAAAGCACAAATCCTTCATGTCAATGTCCATGTTATCCTTCAGCACCTCCGCGGCCATGTCATACACAGCCTTTGCCGAAGCGCTGTTCTCGTAGAAATCCTGGCCCATGCCGCATTTCTGCGCGCCCTGTCCCGGATAAATAAATGCTATCTTACTCATAAAAGCCCGCTCCTTTGATCAGTGCATCTGTCTCGCTCACCAGCTTGTCGATGAGCTGTTTGCAGGACATTCTCTCCTTCACCATGCCGGCGATCTGTCCTGCCATAACGCTTCCGTTCTTCACATCGCCCTCCACAACGGCCTTGCGAAGTCCGCCCAGCGTCAGGAGCTCCAGCTCCTCAAAGCTTGCGCCCTTGTTCTCCAGCTCCAGATATTTCTTTGTCATGTCGTTCCTAAGAGCGCGCACCGGATGTCCTGTAGTGCGGCCTGTGACGCGGGAGTCGATATCCTTTGCCTTGATGATGCGCTCCTTGTAATTCTCATGTACCTGGGACTCGTCTGTGACAACAAAGTGTGTGCCCAGCTGCACGCCCCGTGCTCCCAGCATGAACGCCGCGGCAATGCCTCTTCCGTCAGCGATGCCGCCTGCGGCGATGACGGGAATATTCACCGCGTCCACCACCTGGGGAACAAGCACCATAGTGGTGTTCTCACCGATGTGTCCGCCGGCCTCTGTTCCCTCGGCCACGACCGCGTCAGCGCCGCAGCGCTCCATGCGCTTTGCGAGAGCCACGGAAGCGACCACCGGGATAACCTTCACACCGGCTTCCTTCCACATCTTCATGTATTTTTCCGGGCTTCCGGCTCCGGTGGTGACCACCTTCACGCCTTCCTCCACGATGACCTTAGCGACGTCGTCCGCGTGGGGACTCATAAGCATGATATTGACGCCGAAAGGCTTGTCTGTCAGTTTCTTTGCTTCTCTGATCTGTTCGCGCACCCAGTCTGCCGGAGCGCTTGCTGCTCCTATCAGCCCAAGCCCACCGGCATTTGATACGCCGGCTGCCAAGTGATATTCAGCGACCCAGGCCATACCGCCCTGGATAATCGGATATTCAATTCCCAGTAATTCCGTTACTTCTGTTTTCATATTGACAACCTCTTTTTTCTTTTTTATTTCGCTTATTTCTCTCTATTTGTGGGACTCAATGTAAGAGATTACATCGCCGACTGTAGCGATCTGCTCCAGATCCTCTGTGGGGATCTCCACGTCGTACTCTTCCTCCAGAGCCATAACAAGCTCAAACAGGTCCAGAGAGTCCGCTCCAAGGTCCTCTTTAAAGGAAGTCTCCTCTGTGATTGTCTCTGCGTCCACTCCTAATGAATCTGCTACCATTTCTTTGATCTTTTCCAGCATTGTCTTGTTCTCCTTTTCTTTTACCTTTTCGTTTTGATTTTATCTATGCCATCGCCGCCTCCGGGCAGCGCTGCACACTTATTTATTCCAGTCCATGACTGCCGCGCCCCAGGAGAGGCCGGCTCCAAATCCGGCGATCACGATCCTCTGTCCCGCCTTCAGCCGTCCCTCCCGGTTCAGCTCATCCAGCAGGATGGGGATGCTGGCGGAGGAAGTGTTGCCGTACTCCTGCAGGTTCATGGGGAACTTCTCTATGGGCTCTTCCATCCTCTTTGCCACCGACTCCACGATCCTCTTGTTGGCCTGGTGGAGCACATACAGGTCTACATCCTGCTTTGTGAGCCCGTTTTTCTCAAGCACCTCATCTATAACCTCCGGTACCTTCTTCACAGCGAACTTGAACACGCCCCGGCCGTCCATCTGCATGAGCGTCTCCTCCTCGGGGATGCTCTCCCAGTTTTTATTATAGCGGCTTGTACAGGTGAGGGCCTCGCCCTTGCTCCCCGCGGAGTGAGTCACTGGATAGTAGAATGTTCCTTCTCCGGCCTTCACCACTGCGGCTCCGGCCCCGTCGCCGAAGAGGATGCAGGTTCCTCTGTCCTTCCAGTTTGTCAGGTTGGACAGACTCTCGCTCCCTATGACAAGGATAGTCTTGTACATGCCGGACGCCAGGTAGGCCAGGGCCGCGCTGTAACCAAACACAAATCCCGTGCAGGCGGCGCTCATATCATAGCAGGTGGCGTTCACCGCGCCGATCTCTCTTTGCACCTCACAGGCGGCGCAGGGGAGGATCACATTGGAGGAAATGGTGGACACAAGGATCAGGTCCACCTCCTCGGGAGCTGTGCCGCTGTCCTCAAGAGCCTTTCTGGCCGCGTCCGCCGCCATGGACACCGTAGTCTCATCAGTGATGATGTGGCGTCTCACCACGCCTGTCCTCTCCCGTATCCACTCGTCGCTGGTCTCCACAAGCTGCGCAATATCATTGTTATCCATCGTATGTACAGGAACACTGGAGCCTGTACCACATATCACTCCGGTCATGTCTTTGCTTCCTCGTTTCTTCTATTATTTCGATGCTTCAAATATTTTTAGTCTGAAATATTTTGACTTTCAAAGTATATAGCAGTACTCGTCTTCTGTCAAGAGCTTTGACCAAACAATTCTACTCTTTCCGCGCCCTCACCAGCAGCATCATAGGGCGGCGCATCTCGTCCCTCATGCCCGGCAGCTCCAGCACAGCGGGATCCGGGCAGGCCTCCTCCACCGCTGTCAGGGCGAACCCGCAGGCCAGCAGGCCGCCCAGTATCTGCGTCAATGTGTGGTGCTGCTTCACCACCTCCTCCCCGAGAAAGATAGTCCTCCTCTCCCCCGGATAGAAGTAGTCGTCCACCGGCCAGTACAGGGCCCGGCCCTCCCCATCCCGGATCCACTCCTCCCTCACGCTCCCGGTAAACGCAGGATGCTCTATATTGATCAGGAAGTCTCCTCCGCTCCTCAGGGTCCGGTACACCTTCCTGTATATGCCCTCCAGATCCGCAATATAGTGGAGCACCAGGTTTGACACCACCAGGTCAAACGCCTCCTTTGGGTATTCGTACTCCTCCAGAGCGCAGACCTGATAGCTGATCCTCTCATCCGGGTTCCGCTTCCTGGCCTCTCCTATCATGCGGCTGCTCTGGTCGATGGCCGTCACAGACGCGGCCCCCTTCTCCGCCGCATAGGCGCTGTGCCACCCGTAGCCGCAGCCAAGGTCCAGCACATCCTTTCCTTTTATCTCCGGAAAAAGTCTTTTAAGCTGGTGCCACTCGCCGGCCCCCTCCAGCCCCTTCCGGCTCCTGTCCATCTGTCCGTAGGCCTGAAAAAATGACGGGTCATCGTATATATTTCCCATCCCGCTCTCCTCCTCTGTTCAATCTTTGATAGCTGAAGCTATTATACTTGAAAAAAAGCAGAAAAAATAGTATAAATGTATGGTCTGATAAATATGGAAATAATAACACATACCTGCTCCGCCATCAGGCGGTGCGCTATTCAAGAAAGGATTTACAGTCAAATGAACAAGAAACAAGACACCAAGATGTCACCTGTGCAATTTGTCTTCCGCATCATCCAGGGCGCCCTGATCGGCCTGGGCGCTGTTCTCCCCGGCATCTCCGGAGGAGTCCTGAGCGTCATCTTCGGCATCTACAAGCCCATCATGGAGCTTTTGTCCCACCCCTTTAAAAATTTCAGGACCCATGTTCCAAAGCTGATCCCCGTCTTCATCGGCGGTGTCATCGGCTTCCTGGGCGTGGCCAATATTCTGGCCTACTTCCTCAACAAGTACCCGGATCCCTCCGTGTGCCTCTTCATCGGTCTCATCGGCGGCATGCTCCCCTCCCTCTTCCGGGAGGCAGGAGAACAGGGGCGCACAAAGGGCTCCTGGATCTCCCTCGTGGTGTGCATGTGCGTGATCTTCGCCCTGCTCATCGGCCTGGACATGACCTCCTATGAGGTAGCTCCCAGCTTTGGGTGGTATCTGTTCTGCGGCTTCTGCCTGGCCTTAAGCGTCATCGCTCCCGGCATGAGCTTCTCCACCCTGCTGATGCCCCTGGGCCTCTATACTCCCTTTGTGGAGGGCATCGGCCACTTTGACATGGCCATCCTCATTCCCGGAGGCATTGGCGCCGTGGTGACAGTCATCCTGCTGGCCAAGGCTATCAACGCCCTCTTTGACAATTACTACTCCATCGCCTTCCACGGCATTGTGGGCATTGTCATCGCGGCCACGGTCATGATCATCCCCGTCTCCGGCTTCCTGTCAGCCGGTTCCGCCATCGTCAACATCATCTGCATTGTGGTGGGCGTGGTCATCGCGCTGGCCCTGGATAAGTTCAACAGCGGCGTGAAGGTGGAATAATCGGAAAACAAATATTTCTAACTGAAAAAGGCTACCGCCTGGCGATCTTTTTCATCGTCAGAACGGTAGTCTTTTCAGATTTATTTTTCTTTCGATTCTTTATCCACGGCCCAGCGGTCCAGCTGCTTCATAAATTTTTCATCGTCTGACACCACTTTCACCGGTTTTTTATAGTCAATAGCCATCAGTCCCAGGACGGATTTTCCATCCGCGATTTGATTATCCACAGTATGGACACCAATATCCATAGGAGAAGAGCATGCAAGATGCATAAAATCTCTCAGATCATTTGATGTATAGAGCATAATTTCCCTAATCATAATATTTCCTTCCTTTCTTCAACTCACATAAGGCCATTTTTCCAGCGCTTCCGCCAACTCTTTCTTTTCTCTGGCCTTGACCTCAAAACAGCCGCCTTCTTCAACAATCTCTACTGCCTGGCGCATTGCCCTGGCTCCCGCCGTAGCTCCACCAGGATGTCCCTGTACAGCGCCTCCTGCTGCCAGCACAATATCCCGCCCCACTTCTTTCACATACTTTTCTACTATCCCGGGATGAACGCCTCCGCCAATAGAGGGCATGGAGGAGCGGATATGATACCAGGGCAATGTCAACTGGCATAGGGTCTGCATATACTTCTGATGGCACAACGGATATCCGCCATATGGCGTATTCACCATCACAATATCCGCACCCGCCAGGCGGGCAAGCTTGCCGGCTGCCAAAGGAGAAGCCATCCCATTCATCTCACCCTCATAGTACATACCCGCGCCGGCCGCATGTCCCAAAACAGGCACTCCTGCTGTCTGGGCAATCTGCTTCAGAGTGCTGTACCCCACAGCAGCAAAATTAACCATAATGCCGTCTGCACCGGCATCTACAACTCTCTTCACATTCTCCATAATGTGATCAGCACCGCTAGTGACATTCACAAAATACCGAACCCGCTCTCCGGTCACATCCGCAGCTGCTTCCGCCGCCTTGCGGTACACTTTCACCCGATCCCATGGTTTGCTGTATTCCGGGTCGCCAAGCAGTTCATCATCCTTAATAATATCAATGCCGCCCAAAGCCACCTGATAAAAAATCTTTGCCCCTTCCTCCGGCGTTAAGCCCGTACATGGTTTGATCATGTTCAGGAGAATCGGGCGCCCCTGAATACCAAGATAATCCCGAACTCCCTGCACTCCATACTGCGGCCCTTGAAATTTGCTTACATATTCTTCCGGGAACACGATATCCAGCAGTTTGACCAGGGCTGAAGTGGAGGCATCGTTTCCCAAAAGCGCAGTCAGCATAAGAGGGAGATCCCCGCCAAAGTGAACCGCAGGATAGGCGATCTGTATAATGTATTTCCGCACCTCCTCTGTCACCTGCGTCTCCAGATCCAGGGATGGTACATCAAATACATTGACTACCCTTCCCATATATTTCTCCCGAATCTCTTCTGTAATCCCAGGCACCGGCACCCAGGTGCCTATAGTTTGCCCCACAGCCAGCCTTCCTGCTTTTTTCAGCACATCTGTCTCTCTAGGCAATTCGATATAATAGTAAGCCGTCACGTAATCATGCCCCCGGATTGATTCCGGCAGGGTGTATAAAACAGAGTCCATAAATACTCCTTTCTAACGAAAAAGCCTAGGTACCGTTTTGTACCCAGGCTTTTGTTACCTTTTACTAACAACTATATATCTGCTTATTCATGGAAATATTCTTCGATATCATACGGAATATCATCAATCCTCTTCTGAAGGTTCTCCGCCACCAGTTTTGCCAAGAGCTCACTATCGTGACTCCGCAAAGCATTCAGATAGCTCTGATGCTCTGCTATCAGCCGCTCTCTCGACTCTCTAGTATTCAAAAGTTTCTGTCCATAAATCAGTTTAAAAAAGGAAAGATTATCCCAAAGCGACTCAATCATACTGCATATCCTGTTCAGCCCGCTCACTTTATAGATAGAAAAATGGTATAACCGATTCTGCTGATATACCTCCACAGCATCCAGTTCATCTTTTCTCACAATGTACTGATAGTCCTCATGGATCTTTTCCAGTTCTTTTATCTCTTCATCGGTTATCTTCTCACATGCGTAGCGAGCTGCCTCCGGCTCCAATGCTTTTCTGGCTATATAAATCTGACGTACATCATCTCTTGTCAGAATTACCAGTCTTGTCCCCGCATAAGGAACAGATTCCGCCAATCCTTTTTTTTCCAGATTGCTCAATGCCTCCCGGATAGGCATACGGCTGACTCCCAACTGACTGGCAAGCTCCTCTGTATTAAGCTTATCGCCCATTAGAAGTTTTCCTTCCATAATCCATTCCATCAGCTTGTCAAGCACCAGATCCGGGAGTTTACTATGCTGCAGCATTTCCTTTCCCGAGTCACTCATCGTTATTCTCATGTCCGCTCTCATATAGTTTACCTTGTAACTCTACAAGCCAAGCTTCAAAACGGCCGCCTTCAGGATTGCCACCTGCGCAGTCTCCTCAATCAATTCAGCTGTATGTTCTGCCGCAATCGCATCTTTTCCCACTGCCACAAGCCCGTGATCCTTCAAAAGGAATCCTGGGAGATCCGGATTTTCTTTATAGATTTCCTCAACAAGAGGAAAATCCTCTCTACGTACCATCGCTGCTTTCACATCCAGCGTAGGCAAATCGGCATTCATCTTCAGCCTGGAATGCCAAGTATTTCTAGGCAGAGCTTTTCCCGTTACAGCCCATGCAATCGAATAAGGCGAGTGCGTATGCACCACCGCGTTTACATCCGGACACATTCTATAAATAAGTCCGTGCAGCAAAGCTTCTCTTGTAGGTTTCCCATCCCCTTCTACTAAATTACCGTCAAAATCTGTGATCACAAATCCTTCCGGTGTACTGTCAGCAAAAGAGCTTCCGCTGGCCTTCACCAGCATCAGATCTTTTCCCAAAATTCGAGCACTTACATTTCCGCCGCTTCCTGTCTGTATGCCTCTAGTATAAGCTCTTTTGCAGGCGATGACAAGTTCCTCCGCTATTTTTTTAACATCTTCTGCCATTTTTCCCAGATTTCTCCTTTCCCATTTAAAGCCCTAAAGCAGGTAATTTATTCCGTAAATTTTCCTGCCTCCTTCAGCTCCTGCACCATGTAACGGGCCGCCTGGATGCCCCACTCCTCCGTATCTATATTTCCCGGTACAGTAATGATATCCACATTAGGATTTTTAATTGCCCGAAGCTTTCCCAGAATAATATCATCTACTTCTTTACAGTACAGTTCCTCCCCCTTGCGGGTGTTATGTCGCATGCCATCTGTAGGAAGCAGAAGTTTGACCGGATAGTCAATCCTATTGATCCTTTCCACCACCCGCTCCGTGGTAATTTCAGCCTCATCCGGAAGAATTTTAATATGTGCCGTGTTGGCGTTGTGATACATGTAGATCCTCTCATTCATCCTGGGTGGAAATTCTTTCGTATCAAAGTCAATAAAATCCAGACCTCCAGGACATATCACCAGCGGCACTTTATGCTGTACTCCCTTGACCAAACGGTACTTTGCATCTTCCCCATAAGAAAATCCAGCTTTAAAATACTCCTGGGTGATCTCGTGGGTCGTCAAATCCAGAATCCCATCCAGCAGACCATCCGCTGCCATCTGCTCCATAATGGCTCCGCCCACACCGGTAGAGTGAAATCCCAGAGTCTCAATCCCCATCCTCTCCAGCTCATCTACCGCTGCGCAGGCGCCCGTATTTGTAATTCCCATCAGAGTGATGCCTACCACCAGCCTATTCCCCTTTTTCAGGGGAGTTCCTGCATGTTTTACCATGCCTGCGCAGCAGGCACAGGCATTTGCCATAATCTGCCGGGTCACCATGTTCAGTCCTGTAAAGTCACAGATAGAAGGAATAACCACAATATCTTTGTCACCAACAACAAGATCAAATGTCTTCTTTCCGCATGCCACTGTAGTAGCCATAACCTTGGGAAATCCGATGGGAAGCGCCCGCATGGCGCTGGTTGCCATCACCGTATTCTGAAGCCCTCCCGCGGACAGGATGCCCTGGATCTTTCCCTCCTGGTAAAGATTCCGTGTCATCACCGCCACAGCCTTCGTCATAAATTCGATTTTTTCTCCCTTGGTCTTTGTCTTGACAGTCTCCCACGATGCTCCGGCCGCCTCAGCGACAGCCTCCCGGGAAATATCGTAGTTCTCTGACGGGCCTGGGCCTGTTGCCACGTCAATAACCAGCACATTCAGGCCCCACGCCTCCAGCAGCTCTCTCATGTATGCGACTTCTCTTGCCTTTGTATCGCAACTTCCGATAACTGCAACTGTATCCATATAAACTCCTTTAATGCAATACTTTGACTTTTATTTTTCGCTGAGACTAAAGTACTTCGTGTAAGCTTTTTCCGCCGCTTTTTTCGCATCCTTGTCAATGATCGCTTTCTTATACTCTTCAAATACGAAGTCTGTATCTTTCTTTCCAATGACCGGAAGCTTGTTAGCATGCGAGTCCTCGTATTTTTCTACTGCCGCGGAGAGAATTACATCGTGGGCAAGCAGCAAATGTTTGTGCGGATCAACACCGGCCTCCTTGCACCTACGCACAGTATCACGTATTGTCTTCCAGGCTGCCACAATATCTACATAGCGTCCTGGCGGGCAGATGTCATAGTGAAGGTTTTTCACCATATCCTCCGGTGTATCAATATTTCCCATAACAAACACAGAATCTCCCACACAGAAGTACGGTCCTTCTTCTGTCTGAACCACAACAGTCATATGGCCTGGGCAATGTCCGAATGACTCATAAACACTGACTCCCGGAACGATCTCCACCTCTCCTTTGACCGTCTCAAACCTCTCTTTTACACCAGGCACATCATAAGGAGCTATGAATTCATCTCCCACAGTCACATCTCCGTCTTTGGCAATTATCGGGCGGCAGTATGATTTGTAGTGAAGCGGAATGGGATCATGGGCATACTCCCACTCCTTCTCATGACAGATAAATCGCGCTTTTGTAAATTTTTCAAGGTAGAAGACGTGATCCCAATGAAGATGAGTAAACAGGACAATGTCCACATCAGAAGGCTTGTATCCCACCTGGCCCAGCCTAGATTCAATATCATCAATTCCCGGTCTCTGTAAAGATGGACCATGGTGATATTTATCCGCATGTTCTGTCCAAGACATTCCTGTATCTACCAGCACCAGTTTATCTCCCCCTTCAATCAGGAAGGTGAAATCCGGGAGCTGATCTGAGTCATTAGTAATCCCCAGTTTCTCCACATATTTTTTAACTGAAAAATGATACCAGTACTCCAGTGGTTTCGTTGGAATATATCCAGAGTTTAAAGGTCTGATCGTTAATGCCATAATAATTTCCTCACTTTCTTTTTGTTAAATAGATGTTTGATTATCTTAAAATTGTCTCCAATTTTAATTCAATATTAAGCCACGCTTCTCTCCTGTCGTTTCTTTGTGTACGTATCAAACAGGACCATAACAATGATGACGATACCTACCACAAGCCCCTGAGCAAAAGAAGAAATTCCCAGCAGGTTCATCACATTTACAATCACGGTCAGGATCAGGGAACCGATCACTGTTCCCACAACTCCTCCTTCACCTCCCAGCATGGAGGTTCCACCTATCACGACAGCTGCCACTGTCTGAAGTCCATAGCTGTCTCCCATTGCCGCATCTGCCGCATTCAGCCGGGCTGTGATCAAAAGTCCTGCCAGGCCTGCTGTCATGCTACACATCATAAAAGCAGATACCATGATCTTTTTCACAGGCACTGCCGCATACCTGGCAGCAGTTGGGTTAGAACCGTAGGAATACACCTGCCGCCCATAGGTTGTCCTCTGAAGGAGAATGTAAATAATGACAACCACAATAGCCGCAATGATAATAAGGTTGGGGATAGGTCCCGTATAGCCCACCCCGATCTGTGTAAAACCTGCAGGCAGATCATAGATGACAGCTCCCTGCATTACAATCACGGCCAGGCCGCTCATTACCCAATTTGTTCCATATGTAGCAATAAAGCTGGGCAGAATGCCGGCCAGCAGACCATTGATAATCCCTACAATCATTCCAATCAAAATACCGATCAGGACGACTCCTAAAACCGGGACGCCGGATTTCAGGAGCCGGGCACAGACACAGCCGATAAATCCGGCGGTAGCCCCAACTGACAGATCCATTCCACCGGTGAGCAGTACGGCCGTCAGGCCGGAACTCAAAACCAGAAGCACACTGGCCTGCCGGAAAATTGTGATCAGATTGTCCACGCTTCGAAAGTTAGGTGCAATGATGGAGGAGACAATGATCAAAATAATCAGTCCAATCAGGCTGTAAAATACTTTCGAGCTTTTCACGTTTTCCCAAATTTTTTTAGCTTTCATGTCTTCTCCCTCCTATTCCTTCGTCGAACGGAACCGGACAACAGCATCGATAATGATAGCTGCCAGTACGATAGAACCGATGATAGCGTTCTGGTATATGGAGGTTACTCCGACCACATTCAGACCATTTTTGATAATCTGGATCAGAAGCACACCAAAAATAGTCCCAGTTACACCGCCTTTTCCTTCCCGTAGAGATGTACCTCCCAGGAGAGCCGCTGCCACTGCCTGGAATTCCCATCCGTTTGCCACTGTAGTCTGTCCGGATTCAATCCGACAGAGAGTGATAATGCCTGCTATACCCGCGATAAGCCCCGCAAAGGCATAGGTCTGTATCAGATACCGATCCGGGTTGATCCCGGCCAAGCTAAGTGCCTCTTTATTACCCCCCAGTCCATGTATATTGGTCCCGAATTTTGTCTTTTTCAGGATGATCCACACAATGATAAATACAAGCACTGCCACCCACACCATGAGCGGAATCATTAAGATTGTTGTTTCTGTCACCAGCCTGTATGTAAAACTGGGAAACGATATGGATGATCCCATAGCCAGAAGCAGGGAAATACTGTTTACTATATTCTGCATACCGTATGTAGCGATAAACGGAGGCAGATTTCCTTTTGCTACGATCACACCGTTTACCGCACCGATAAGCAGTGTACAGATTACTGAAATCAGCATAGCTACTTCCAGGATAATGCCCCTTTGAGCAAGATATACGGTAAACACAGTCACAAAACTGACCTGTGCCCCCAGCGAAAGATCCGTGCCCTGTGTCAGGATAATACATGTCTGCGCAAACGCCACGATCATTAGTGGCGTTGCCTGGATCAGCACGTTTCTGAAATTGGAAAACGACAGATAGTTCGGTTCCATGATACTGAACACGACTATCAGGACTACCAGCATATAGACAACAGGTGGAATCGTCTTGATGCGCTGCAACACACCAGATTTCTGTGCTACACTAGTTTTCTGCATTAGCGGCACCTCCCTTTCCCAACATCATGCGCTCTCCGATCGTTTCAGAATTGAATTCCGGTGTATCCCTCTTTACTTCATCCACAATCTCACCTTCACGCATGATATAAATCCTGTCGCTCATACCAATAACCTCCGGGAGCTCTGAAGAGATCATAATGATCGCCTTCCCTTCACTGGCCAGCCGATCCATCAGGCCGTATATCTCCATCTTTGCGGCCACATCAATACCCCGGGTGGGCTCATCAAAGATCAGGACTTCCGGGTCAAAGCTAAGCCATTTTGCCAGCACTACCTTCTGCTGGTTACCTCCTGAAAGATATTTACACGCCTTGTTCACACTGGTGGTAGCAATACGCAGCTGTTTCTTATAACCCAGAGCCACTTCATTGATCTTTCTATAAGAAATAAAGAAATGAGGGAAAATCTTTTTCAGACTAACAGCCACTGTATTCAGAGCAACCGACTCGCTCAGAGCCAGCCCCTGTTTCTTTCTGTCCTCACTCACCAGTCCAATCCCCAGCTTTGTCGCATTCTGAGGAGACTTGATATGAACCTCTTCTCCCTCCAGAATAATCTTTCCGGACTTCACAGGAGAGATTCCGTAAAGCAGCTCGGCCGTCTCTGTACGCCCGGCGCCTACCAGTCCGGCAATCCCTACAATCTCGCCTTTTCTTACATTGATATTTACATTCCTGACCCGCCCCTTGTGATCACAGAGATTTTCCGTCTGCAGGACAATGCCCTCATAATCATTTTTCGTTCTGACATATACCTGTGACACATCGCGGCCTACCATCATATTTACAAGTTCTTCATTTGTACATTCATTAATCCCAACGGTCTTGATCTTAACGCCATCCCTTAGAATCGTGATCCGATCGCCGATCAAAGGAAATTCCTGCATTCTGTGCGATACATAAATGATACCAATTCCTTCTGCCTTCAGGCGGTGGATCTGGGCGAACAGAGACTCCACCTCCCTTTCCGACAGTGTTGCTGTCGGTTCATCAAATACCATAACCCTGGGCTTGAATGACAGAGCCTTAGCGATCTCCACCATCTGCTGTTCTGCTACACTCAGATTCTTCACAAATCCTTTTACATCGATATATTCACAATTTAAAGACTTCAGCAATTCTCTGGCCTCATTTTCCATCCGTTTGTGGTCGATCAGCCCCAGCTTGGTCTTATATTCCCGATTCAAAAAAATATTCTGCGCCACACTGATATAAGGAACCAGTGTAAACTCCTGGTATACGGCCACGATTCCTTTTGCCAGCGCATCTTTTGTCCCGTTGAATTTTACAGGTTTCCCGTCAAATGTGATTTCGCCTTCTTCCGCTTTATAAGCACCCAGAAGGACTTTGGCCAGCGTACTTTTTCCGGCTCCGTTTTCTCCCACCAGAATATGTACTTCCCCTTCCCTCAAATCGAAATCCACATCATCCAGAGCTTTCATCCCGGGAAATAATTTTGTAATATGTTTTGCCGTTAAAATTGTTTTGCCCATTGCTTCACCTCGGCTGTATTTCGGATACCCTGTCTTATTCGCCCCTGTAGTATCTACAGGGGCGAAGTGGGTAAAATATCAAAACATTCCTCTACTTTCCATCTGCTTCTTACTGGATTACCTTCCACCATGCGATATTATCCTGATATTCCTTGACAGTATCCGGTGTGATCAGCGGATCATTGGCTGCAGTCGGGAAGGGAATAAACTTTCCTTCCGGTTCTGTCCCGTCATTTAAGTAATTGACAGCGTAAGCACATGCCAGATACCCAGAGCCATAAGGATCAGTATTGTATGTACAATACATTTCTCCAGATGCCACTGCATTTGTAGCATCTACACTTCCGTCAAATCCGGCGATCAGCACATCATCCTTTCCAGCCGCTTTCACTGCCTGCATTGCGCCCAGGGCACTCTCATCATTACAACCGATAATAGCATCTACATCCGTATACTGCTGAAGCAGGTTCTCCGTTACGGACATACCTTCCGTTCTCTTAAAATTGGCTGTCTGAGAGGCCACTACTTCAATGTCCGGATAATCCTCAAAAGTCTCATTAATTCCTTCCAGACGCTCAATAGCATTAGCAGCTCCTGCCGGTCCTTCCAAAATAATGACTTTTCCCTCTCCGTTCAAAGCCTCCGCAATCTCTTTTGCTACCACTTCACCAGTCTCTTTGTAGTCTACACCAGTCCTCAAAAATGTATCTTCAGCTGCCGGAGTACCGATAGTGATTACCTGAATGCCTGCATCCTCTGCTTTTCTCACGCCAGGCATAATGCCGTTAGAGTCTGCGCAGTGTACAATAATCACATCCATCTCCTGCTGGATCATATCTTCCATGATTTTAACCTGCTCCTCCACAGAGTCTGCTGTAGAAGGAGCCTGTGTCACCGCCTCAAATCCCATGTCCTCTCCGGCTTTCTTTACTCCTTCGGACTGTGCAACCATATAGGGGTTGGTGGTGTTCTTTGCTATATAACCAATTTTGTAGTCTTCATTTGCCTCTACATCAGATGTAACCTGCGCCCCAATTCCCTGAATTGGAAGAGACTCTGCATCTACAACTGTCGCTTTGGATAACCCTTCCGTGCTAACTTCGCTCTCTGCACTGCTTCCATCTTCAGTGCTTCCGCTTTCCTCTGGCGCCGGAGAGCTACATCCGGCCAAAAGTGTACATGTCATACCTACTGTTGCCAAGATGGATACTAACTGCTTTTTCATTTTCGTCCTCCTTTTATTTTGGTTTGATCTCCCAATATCCGAATATTGAATATCGTATATTGGATACAATTTTGTTGTGTTCAATATATCATCCTCATATGTGTTTGTCAATATTAAATCTGTCTCTTATACACATCT